>CAMOEP010000039.1 GCA_946612185.1 uncultured Ruminococcus sp. | reverse complement strand
TTCGTGAGTTCTGTTAGCCTCGATAACGGCTGTCTTTTCTTCTTTCAGTAACATTTGAAAGCACCTCTTTGTAAAAATTCCGCACACATAGAAGTGGGTGACGTGATAGAAACGAGGACAAGCCCATATCCAAGTACACGGTGAAATTATTATACCACAGTTTTCCCGATTTGTAAAGGGGTTTTTCAAAATTTTTTTGTACACAAAAAATTTACATTTTAAAACGTTCCCTTACAGAGTGAAATAAGGTTGACAGAGAATAAATAAAATAAAAAAACAATATAATGATATTGACGTGGTGGAAGAAATATTATATAATAAATATGTATGAAATGCAATAGCTGAAAAAATGGAAGAAGTGATAAATATGAATAATTCAGTATCCGTATCCGTCCTGAGCGCTGATATGCTCGACCTGGGCGGGGAGATAAAGAAAATAGAGAACGCCGGTGCAGAAATGCTCCACTTTGACGTTATGGACGGTGTATTTGTTAAAAATATTACTATGGGTATCCCTACCCTCCAGGCAGTCCGCAGGGCAACTGACCTGAAGCTGGACGTTCATCTGATGATAACCGAGCCTCTGCGCTATGTCAGGGAATTTGTAAAGGCTGGCGCTGACATCGTGTCATTCCACCTGGAAGCCGGAAGCGACGCTGCCGGGACTATCGCTGCTATCAGGGAAGCCGGCGCAAAAGCCGCTGTCGCAATCAAGCCCGGAACACCTGCTGAGGCGGTTTTCCCGTACCTGGAAAGCGTGGACATGGTGCTTGTGATGACTGTAGAACCCGGCTTCGGCGGACAGAGTTTTATTGAGTCCACGGTGGATAAAATAAAGGCAGTCCGTGCTAAAATAAACGAACTTGGACTTTCCTGCCATGTGCAGGTAGACGGCGGTATCAACGATATCACCGCAAAAACTGTTACCGACGCAGGTGCAGACGTGCTTGTGTCCGGAAGCTACCTTTTCAAGGCTGAAAATATGGCGGAATCCGTCGGAAAGCTGAAGGTAGCCAGATGACAAGTAAACTGAGGACTGAGCGTTTTGTCTGGCTGGACATTATGCTCACTTTGCTGACCCTTGAACTCATGGCGTACTTCTACTACGGCGCAAGGGCAGTATTTCTTGGCTGTGTGTGCGTGTCGGTATCCGTGGCGGCGGAGATAGTTTCCCTGCGATTTATGGGGAAAAACTTTACCGCCGACGACCTGACCTGCACTTCTGATGCACTTATACTGTCGCTGATGCTGCCGGCGGTAGTGGACTACCGGATCGCCGGTATCGGCTGCCTGTTCGGAGTCATTGCAGCGAAGAATATCTTCGGCGGACGGGCGAATATGATATTCTCACCGGCTGCTGCGGCGTACCTTTTCATGATCACCTCCTGGAAGAACCAGGTTCTCCAGTTCACCGAGCCTCACGTCCATACGGGCATAACCGAGAGGGCGAGCGGACTGGTAAGTTCAGCAAGCCATAACTTCAACCTGACCGGCAAGCTGAATTTTACGGATTTTGAACTGCTTATGGGCAATTTCCCTGGCGCAGCAGGTGCGGTTTCCCTGCTTCTGCTGATTGTTGCGGCGCTGATACTCCTTTTCCGCCGTGACATCTCCGCCGGTGCATTTATCGGAAGCATCGCCGGAACGGTTTTCATGGCGAAGCTTGTACCGGCGGCGGCTGACACAAGCCAGTCGGTGAAGTACACCCTGGCTATGAATATGGTACTCTTTGCGTCAATATACATCGTGTCCGACAGGCGCATCGCTCCGAAACGTGACTATTTCGCCTTTTTCTACGGTCTGTTCATTGCCGTGACAGCCTACCTGCTTGTTGTCACAGATGCTAAGGAGAACGCAATAGTACTGGTTTCAGTGCTGTTTACGCCTGTATCTCTGGGACTGAAAAACCTGGAAAAGCGCATTGACCTTGCTATCGCTGAGCAGGAAAAGCAGGCGGAGGAAGCTGAGGTCACTGAGGAGCAGCAGGACGAGGCTCTTGCACAGGCTCAGCTTATCCTTTCCGGAGAGGAGGCGCAGGACGATGAATAACCGCAGATCTACCGTCTTTGACGGATTACTTGGCGATAATACGGTACTTTCTGCCCTCATGGTCATATCCCCGGTCATAATGTGCGGTGACACTCTCCGCAACGCCGAAGCGCTGATACTGGCGTTTTCCGCCATAACCTTTGCGTCGGTGGTCATATGCTCGTTAGTGCCGAAAAAACTGCCGTATGCCGTGAAAATAATACTCTACGCCATAATCTCCTCACTGGTGTACGTTCCGGTGAAGTTCCTGGCGCAGGAGTTCTACCCCGGCATAATCACCAGAATAGGCATCTATTTTCCCCTTCTGGCGGTGAACTCACTCATCGTTGTGCAGACAGAGACGAAGTTCTTCCGAATGAAGAAAATGCGCATGATACCGTCACTTATCTTTTATATACTCGGATTCGACATCGTGATGCTGTTAACCGCAGTTATCCGTGAACTGCTGGCTTACGGCACGATAAACAGCCGTGTGGCAGACCTGGATACCCTCATAAGCGGGCTGGGTATGCCCTTCGGCGGATTTATTTTCCTGGGACTGATGTGCGGCGCTTATCGCAGGCTCAGAGCCGTTTTCATGCGCAGAAGTGAGGAAAGGAGGGGCAGCAATGTTTCTGATAACTGACCTTATCGCACTCCTTGCAGCTAACCTTATCCTTACGCAGGCTTTGGGAACGAGTACGCTGTTTATTGCGGCAGGAAGCCGTAAACACCTGCTCGGTACGGCGCTTGTGATAACTATATTCACCACCGTCGGCTCAGGTCTTGCGTACATCGTACACCACCTGCTTCCGGAACAGTATGCCGACTTCACGCTTCTGTGCTATACATTAATAATAGGTGTGATTTATGTTCTTCTTCTTGCCGCCTGCTACTACATCGGCGGTGAGAGGTTTGAGAAATACCGCAGATATATCCACATTTCCGCCTATAACTGCGCTGTTATGGGAACGCTTTTCACCATAACCGAGAAGTCGCATATGTATATAAACTACGGCACTCTCATAAGCTGGGTGGAATTCGGTTTAAGGGCAGGCGCAGGCTTCGTCATTGCAGCCTTTATCCTGACTGCCGCTTACCGGAAACTCAATTCCGCCAAAGTGCCCTCCTCTTTCAGGGGATTCCCGGCGATGCTGGTGTATCTGGGCATCATTTCCATGGCGATATATGCGCTGAAATAAAATATCAAGTTTTTACCACTTTTAACAACTCATAAAACTTAGGAGCATACAAGATGAAAAGCAAGAATAAAGGAAGGAAAATTTACAAGACCAAAGAAAAGAATTACTATGGAAAAAGTCCGGGAGCGAAGTTCCTGTCGGGACTTCTGACCACTGTCCTTATCGGCGGACTTGGCTTTATCGGCTATAGTGTCGCTGAACCCCTGCTGAACCTGACAAAGGAGATCGGTGACAGCCAGGAGGACGTTCCGGTGCAGGAAATTACCACGGCGGCAAACGCTGATACTACCATTCCCGGTCAGGAAAATCCGCAGGAGTCCGCTGAGGTGATCCCAGGCGGCGAGACTGATCCGGATTCTGTGCCGGTGACTGATGACGCTGTGACTAAGGAGGAACTTCTGGAGACTATACCCGGTCTTTCCAGCGGCAAGGTGGTGGAGCAGAAGAATTTCGAGCAGTTCACCGCCTACTCACTCTCCGCCGCTGACCTTGCAAGCGTGGAGACTCTTTCCGCTGCCCTGGATAATATCCCTGCGGAAGTGAAGCCGGATTACATCGAAGTGCCGGTAAAAGTAAGCGGAGGCGGAGTTTACTTCGGCTGTTCAGCCTATGAAGCCCAGAACGGCGGAGTGATACAGTCCTATATCCTCCCCGGCGAAATATCGCAGACTATCAGCAGTTACGGCTATAAGTCCGCAGCACTTATCAGCACTTTCAGCGATAATATCCTGCCATACACCTTCCCCGGAACTGGCTACGTCACCTCCGACCAGGAGATATGGCTGGACGGGTCAGACGAATACGGCGGAAAACCTTGGGTATCGCCCTATTCTCAGGCAGCTCTGGGGTATATAAAGTACGTCGTTGACGAGATAGCAGTCTCAGGCTTCGACTGCGTGGTATGCTCAGATTTTGTGTACCCGCAGTTCAGCGAAAACGACCGTATGCTGCTGGGTGAGCAGACTTCAAAGGCTTCACTTGGAAATACACTTGCTGCCGCTGCGAACCTTTGTGCAGACAGAGTTTCCTCACAGAAGGAGCGCTTTCTGCTTGAGGTCAGCGCCGCTGACGTTCTCACTGACAGGGCGGACGTACTCCAGCCGATGATACTTTCCACAAATACTATCGTCCTGACTATCGACCTCTTTGAACTGAGTCAGGGTATTTCCGACGGCACGACAACTTACGATTTTCCCGGTTCACCGGCGGAAAACTGCCGTCTTATGATGGATCTTATCCACGAAAAGCTGTCCGGCTACAACGTTATCGTAAGAGTCAAGGGCGGCACTTACGCCGAACTCCTCAGAGCAAGGGACGAAATGATCGAGTACGGCTACACTTCTTATGTTTTAGGTTAATAAATATCTGGTATCCCCATAGGGCTCACCAGAGGAACGGAGTAAATTATGGCAGAGCATTTTACAGTGTCTTTACAGAAGGTGATCGACGAATTCAAACTGGAGGTCATATATATCCACAAAGACGCAGATACTATCATGATAGGCGAGAACGACGTTAACCGTCCCGGACTTCAGCTTATGGGATTCTATGAGTACTTCAACCCTGAGCGTATCCAGATAATCGGCAAAATGGAATTCGCTTACCTGTCAACTATCGACGAAAAAACCCGCCGTGAGCGCCTGGAACTCCTCTTTGCCCAGAGACTTCCTGCGCTTATCATCACCAGAGAACTGCCCTATTTCGGTGAAATGCTGGAGCTTGCCAAGGAGTACGAAGTACCCCTTCTCAGAAGCAAGGAGAGTACCTCTAACTTCATGTCCGGTCTTATCGCTTTCCTGAACCTGAACCTCGCTCCCAGAGTTACCCGTCACGGCGTACTTATCGAGATATACGGCGAAGGTGTGTTCATCACAGGCGAAAGCGGCGTTGGTAAGAGCGAGACTGCTATCGAGCTGGTAAAGCGTGGTCACCGCCTTGTTGCCGATGATGCTGTTGAGATAAGAAAGGTATCGAATATCAGCCTTGTGGGAAGTTCCCCGGATAATATCCGCCACTTCCTTGAACTGCGTGGTATCGGTATCATCAACGCACGCCGTCTGTTCGGTATCGGTGCTGTTAAAATGACCGAGAAGATAGACCTGGTGGTCGAACTGGAACAGTGGAACTCCGAGAAGATATACGACCGTATGGGCGTTGATACCGAGTATGTAAGCCTTTTAGGTGTTAAGATACCTTCGCTGACTATTCCAGTTAAGCCCGGAAGAAATCTGGCTGTAATACTGGAAGTTGCCGCTATGAACAACAGACAGAAGAAGATGGGCTATAACGCTGCTGCTGAACTTCTCCACAGGCTCGGTATGGAATCCGACCCCAAGGAGACAGTCAGAAACTATGAATCATTCTGATATGGGGGTAAAGTAATGATAGATTTAACCAGACTGAAAGAGCTTTGCGATAAGCTGGGCTGCCGCATGATAACTGAGTGTCCTCTCAGCGAGTACATCACTTTCAAATTCGGCGGGCCTTGCCGTGCGCTGGTAAGCGTAAATGCCGCAAAGTCAGCGTCTGAACTTGTAAAATTCCTCAGAAGCGAGGGCATACGCTTCGGTATACTCGGCAGAGGCAGCAATGTCTTAGCCGCAGATGAGGGATTCGACGGCGTGATACTCCTTTTCGGAAGCGACCATGCCGGTATATCTGTGGAAGGCAACCGCATAACCTGCAAATCCGGTGCGCTCCTGGCTTCTGCCTGCGTACACGCACAGCAAAGCGGTCTGACAGGTATGGAGCGGCTTTTCGGTATACCCGGTACAGTGGGCGGCGCTCTTTATATGAACGCCGGTGCATACCTCAGTGAGATGAAGGATATCGTCGTAAGTGCCGAATATATCGACGAGCAGGGCAATATCTGCACTATGAACGCCGAGGATATGAAGCTTTCCTACCGCCATAGCATCTTCGCTGAGAAGGACTATATCATAACCGCTGTTACTATGGAACTCCAAAGCGGCGACCCGGAGAAGATAAAGGCTGCAATGAGCGAATATATGCACAAGCGTTCCGACAAGCAGCCTTTGGACTTCCCCAGCGCCGGAAGTACCTTCAAGCGCCCGGAAAATGGCTACGCCTCCGCACTTATCGACCAGTGCGGACTGAAAGGCATGAGCGTCGGCGGCGCTCAGGTCAGCGAAAAGCACGCTGGTTTCGTTATAAATACCGGTGCGGCTACCTGCAATGACGTTATCCAGCTTTGTGACAAGGTAAAGGCTGTAGTAAAGGAAAAAACAGGCATAACTCTCGAACTTGAGCCAGTTGTGCTTAAATGACCAGGAAAGGAGGAAGTATATGAAACTGCTTATAGTTACCGGTATGTCCGGTTCGGGAAAATCAAGCGTTATGGACGTTATGGAGGACATCGGATACTACTGCATCGACAATATTCCCCCGAAGCTTATCCGCCAGTTCGTTGAACTTTGTAAAAAGACTGATACCGGCATCGACCAGATCGCCGTAGCTGTTGATATAAGAACGGGCGATATGTTCGCTGAGATATTCCGCTGCTGGCAGGAACTCAAAAATGACGACAGCGTTGAGGTGAAGGTGCTGTTTATCGAGGCTTCCGACGAAGTACTCATAAAGCGCTACAAGGAAACACGCCGCAAGCACCCTCTCGACGAGAAGTTCAACGGCAACCTGCACGCCGCTATACACTACGAGTGGAAACAGCTCTCACAGCTCCGTGAGATAGCTGACTACTATATGGAGACTTCCAACCTCTCCACCTCCGACCTGAAAGAGCAGGTAAAGGCGCTGTTCCTGGAGAATAAGTCGGATTCACTGGTCATCAAGGTCATGTCATTCGGATTCAAGTACGGCGTATCTACCGAGTCCGACCTGGTATTCGACGTAAGATGCCTGCCGAACCCCTACTATCTGCCGGAACTTCGCAATCATACCGGCTGCGAAAGCTGCGTCCGGGACTACGTTATGAGTTTTGAGCAGTCCCAGACACTTTTTAATAAGCTTACCGACCTTCTGGACTACCTTATCCCCCTTTATATCAAGGAGGGCAAGAGCCAGCTTGTTGTGGCGTTCGGCTGCACAGGCGGAAAGCACCGTTCCATTACCTTCGCTGAACTTATGGCGAAGCACCTGACGGATTCTGGCTTTAAAGTACAGAAGTACCACAGGGATATCACACGGGACAAAAAGTTCTGATACATCATCATGCTATAGCCATAGGGAAGTTCGCTTCTTTATGGCTATTGCGCAATAAGGAGTTGTAACAAATGTCATTTTCAGGAGATGTCAGAAAAGAGATCTCGGCTGCGATAAATAACAAAGAAATGCGGTATGTATGCCTTTATGGTATGCTGCTGATGTGCCGGACTATCACCCCGGAGAAGCTGATTTTCCAGAGCAAGAGCCATACCGTTTCGGACACCTTCGCAATGCTCATGGACAAGGTATTCAAGGTAAGCATCACCCCAAGGGAAACTGTCAGCAAGACAGGAAAGTCGCTGTATACCTTCGATATCACCGACAGCGGACTTATCGGTAATATCTGCACAAGATACCATATCGACCCCAATGACCGGAAATTTGACCCGGAAACCATTGCTTCACACAGCCTGGGAACTTTCCTCGCAGGCGCTTTCCTTGCCTCCGGAAGCGTCAATGACCCGGAAAAGGAGTACCACCTGGAGTTCTCTGCACCAAATGTGTCACTTGCCGACCATATCTCCGCTATCCTCGGTGATATCGGCGCATCGGCAAAAACCGTTGTCCGCCGTGGGCAGTATGTGGTCTACATCAAGGGCAGCGAGTACATCGAGGACACTCTGACGTTCATGGGCGCAAGACAGTGTACCCTCGACCTTATCAACGTGAAGATATACAAGGACGTTCGCAACAAGGCAAACCGCATCGCAAACTGCGACAACGCCAATATCGACAAGGTGGTTGCGGCGGCAATCAAGCAGATCGAGGATATCCGCCTTATCGCTGACAGGAGAGGTCTGGATAGCCTTTCGCCGGAACTGAAGGAAATTGCACAGCTAAGGCTGGAAAATACCGGAATGAGCCTTCAGGAGATAGGCGAGAGTCTGAGTACTCCCATAAGCCGCTCAGGAGTTAACCACCGGTTCAAGAAACTGAAGAAAATTGCCGACGAGATCAGGGAGGAGGCTGGTGTTCCTGAGATCTGACCAGTTTGTAAACCTGCATCTGCACTCGGAATACAGCCTGCTTGACGGTGCGTGCAGGATAGATTCCCTCATCGACCGGGCTAAGGAACTGGGGCAGACTGCCTGCGCCGTCACCGACCACGGTAATATGTACGCCGCCGCTGAGTTCTGGAAAAAGGCAACGGCTGCCGGTATCAAGCCAGTCATCGGCTGCGAGGTTTACGTCGCCCCACGGACAAGGTTCGACAAAGAGCCGTCCCTGGACGCAAAGCCGTACCACCTGATACTCCTGTGCGAGAATCAGCAGGGTTACAGAAATCTGGTGAAGCTTGTGTCCGCTGCGAACCTGGAGGGATTTTACTCGAAGCCCCGTGTTGACCGGGAACTCCTTGTGCAGTACCACGAGGGGCTTATCTGTCTGTCCGGCTGCGTGGCTGGAGAAGTGGCAAGGAATCTGCTGTCGGGGAACTATTCCGGTGCTAAGCAGACCGCCCTTGACTACCGGGATATCTTCGGTGAGGGAAACTACTTTCTTGAAGTCCAGAACCATTCCATAAGCGATGAAATGGCTATAATTCCACAGATATACCGTATTTCCGCCGAGACTGGAATACCTGTTGCGGCTACCAATGACTGCCACTACGTCCGAAAAGAGGACGCTGAGACTCAGAACGTGCTGATGTGCATATCCACCGGAAAGATCCTGGGTCAGCCGGACGCTCTCAGCTTCGGGACGGAGGAGTTCTACATGAAGTCCGCCGAGGAAATGGCAATGCTTTTTCCAGGGCATGAGGAGGCGGTGACCAATACCGCAGAGATCGCTGAAAGGTGCAATGTTACGCTGAATTTCGACGGTAATATAAAGCTGCCGGAGTTCCCTGTGCCGGAGGGCATCGACCACAGGGACTACCTCCGCCAGCTTTGTTACAGCGGTCTTTCAGAGCGCTACGGCACTCCCACAAAAGCCCTCACCGACCGGCTGGAGCATGAGCTGGAAGTCATAATCAGCATGAACTTCACCGACTACTTCCTTATCGTCTGGGACTTTATCCGCTTCGCAAAGGAACAGGGGATTCCCGTTGGCCCCGGCAGAGGTTCGGGCGCTGGAAGTCTTTGTGCGTACTGTATGCACATCACCGACATCGACCCTATCCGCTTCGACCTGATGTTCGAGCGATTCCTGAACCCGGAGCGAAAGAGTATGCCGGATTTCGACGTGGATTTCTGCATCGAGGGCAGGAAGTACGTCAAGGAGTACGTCGTCCGGAAGTACGGTACGGACAGGGTTTGCGAGATAATCGCCTTCGATACCCTGAAGGCTAAGGCTGCCGTCCGGGACGTGGCAAGGGTTCTGAATATGCCGTATTCCGTGGCTGACCGGGTGGCGAAACTCATCGACCA
The DNA here is from genome assembly GCA_946612185.1 of uncultured Ruminococcus sp. Lineage (GTDB taxonomy): Bacteria > Bacillota > Clostridia > Oscillospirales > Ruminococcaceae > Ruminococcus. The sequence continues at coordinate 2,218 of CAMOEP010000039.1, read as the reverse complement.
GCGGTTCACTCTGGCTCACGCACTTGAAAATTCCCCGGAACTGAAAGACCTTTACCGCAGCGACAGACAAGTCCGCAGACTTGTGGATATCGCCGCAAAAATAGAGGGAATGCCCCGGCATACTTCTGTCCATGCGGCAGGCGTGGTCATATCAGCCGTTCCGCTGAGTGACCTTGTTCCGCTGCAAAAGAACGACGACACGATAGTTACCCAGTACACCAAAAAGTACCTGGAAGCCCTGGGACTTTTGAAAATGGACTTCCTGGGACTGCGAAACCTGACCATTATCAGGGACGCTGTAAGGGAGATCGTGAAGATACAGCCGGACTTCGACCTGAGCCGCATACCTATGGACGACAAGGGCGTGTACGAAATGCTCTCAAAGGGCGAAACTGCCGGAGTTTTCCAGCTTGAAAGCCCTGGCATGACGCAGCGGCTTATGGAAATGCACCCGGAGCGCCTGGAAGATCTGATAGTCATTCTATCACTTTACCGCCCTGGCCCTATGCAGTCCATTCCGGAGTATATCCGCAACAAGCACGACCCCTCCGCAATACCCCATATCCACCCGCAGCTTGACGAGATACTTGCCGACACTTACGGCGTTATGGTCTATCAGGAGCAGGTCATGGAGATCTTCCGCCGTCTGGCTGGCTATTCCTACGGTCATGCGGACATCGTGCGCAGGGCAATGTGTGAGAAGAACCCCACCGTCATGGAGCAGGAGAAAAGCAGCTTCATCAGCGGCGCTCGTGAGCGGGGCGTGAGAGAGGAAGATGCGGAGAACATTTTCGCCCGTATACAGGCGTTTGCGTCCTATGCATTCAACAAGTCCCACGCTGCTGCCTACGCCTGCGTTTCCTATCAGACGGCGTACCTGAAATACCACTTCCGTGGCATCTATATGGCAGCGCTTATGAGCAGCGTTATGGGAAATACCGCCAAGCTTTCCGAGTATATCGACGACTGCCGCAGCGCAGGGACGCAGGTTCTCTGCCCGCACATCAACCGTAGTATGCGTGGTTTTACTTTCACCGACGGCAAGATGTACTTCGGACTTTCCGCCGTGAAGAATACCGGAACAGGGCTTGCCGACCGCATCATCGCTGAGCGCACTGAAAACGGCGATTTCCGCAGCTTGCAGGACTTCTGCGAACGTGTGTCCGGCAGGGATATGAACAAGAAGGCGCTGGAAAACCTCATAAAAGCCGGTGCGCTGGACGGTCTTGGGCTGAACCGCCGTCAGATGCTCGGCAGCTATGACATGATAATGGACGCTGTTGCAAACGGCAGCAGGGGAGTCATCGAGGGTCAGATGAACCTTTTCGGTGAGGATACCGCCGACTGCGGCATAAAAGTTCCCTATGAGCCGGAGTACCCCATGAAGCGCATACTGGCTATGGAAAAGGAAGCCGCCGGAATGTACCTGAGCGGAAGTCCGCTTTCCGAGCATCAGTTCCTTGCCGATATTATGCACGTCACCAGGGCAGGAAGTATAGTTCCCGAAAGCGGTATCCGTGACGGCGAGAAGCTGAAGCTAATGGTCATCGTTCAGGGCAGAAAGGAGCATATCACCAAAAATGGCGATAAAATGGCGTTCGTGACCTTCTCGGACAACTCAGGCGAAGTGGAGGGCGTTGTGTTCCCCGACCTTTTTGCCAGCAGCGGGGCTATGTTCACCGAGGGTAACATTCTCTGGGTCAGCGGTCACGCCTCTGTCAAGGACGAGAGCGTCAGCGTGATATGCGAAAACGTCATCTCCGAGCGAAATTTCGACCGCATGACTTCCGGTATGCGCCTGTGCATAAAGTCCCCCTCCTATGAACTGCCTGACCTTTCGATATTCAGTGATATATGCCGGAATTTCCCTGGCGAGACGGGTGTCTGCGTTTACCTTACCGACCAGCGTAAAATTATCCGCCCGAAAACCAACTACCGTTTCAGGGTAACTCCCGAAAGCGTAAAAATAATAACAAGCACCTTTTCTGCGGAAAAAACCGGGCTTATCAGTTGATTTTTTTTGGAAAAGTCATACCCAATATCCCAAAACCCCTTGACATTTTTTCCGCAAAGTAGTAAAATATAAATGTATGGAATTTAAGCACAGTGCATCTGTGAAAAATTATAACGCATCGAGCAGAATGGAGAATGATTATGATTAAGAAAATTGGCGTTTTAACAAGCGGCGGCGACGCTCCCGGTATGAACGCTGCGATCA
>CAMOEP010000038.1 GCA_946612185.1 uncultured Ruminococcus sp. | reverse complement strand
TTTAATTTGTTCCTCCCCCTTTTTCCCCTTGGGTGTCCCCCTTTGGCGGAACGTCATGGAGACTAATAATAAACAAAAAAGTAACGTGCGACTTAAATAATTCCCCAAAAAATAAATGCTGCTGCCGTGTAAAAAGAAGAAAAGCTGCTTGCATTTCGGGGAAAAATGTGGTACAATTAGTATCACTACATCAGAAGGAATGATCGTATGAAAAAAATTGTCACTATCCAGGATATTTCCTGCTTCGGTAAATGCTCACTCACCGTCGCCCTGCCCGTTATCTCCGCTATGGGCATCGAGACTGCGGTTATCCCCACCGCCGTCCTCTCTACCCACACCGGCACCGGCTTCGAGGGCTACACCTTCCGTGACCTGACTCAGGATATACCTCTTATCGCTGACCACTGGCGCAGAATGAACCTCCGATTCGACGCTATCTATACCGGCTACCTCGGTTCGCCTACTCAGGTGCAGATAGTCTCCGACTTCTTCGACTCCTTCGGCAGCGACCACAATTTCATCGTCGTTGACCCGGTTCTCGGTGACGGCGGCAAACTCTACGCCGGCTTCTCCGACCACTTCGTCAGCGAAATGCGCAGACTTTGCCGCAAGGCGGACTTTATCCTCCCGAATATGACCGAAGCCTGCTTCCTGCTGGATATCCCCTCCCCCGCCGACAACTCCGAGGCGCAGGTGAAGGACATTCTCCGCCGTCTGTCAGACCTGGGCTGTCCTGTCCCCGTCCTCACCGGTGTCCGCTGCGGCGATTCTCAGCAGGGTGCGGCGGTCTATGATTCCCGGACTGACTCCTTCAGCTTCTCTTTCAGCCGCCACATCGACCGGCAGATACACGGCACTGGCGACATCTTCTCCAGCGTATTCACCGGCGCTGTCACTCTGGGCAAATCACCCTCCGAAGCCGTTGAACTCGCCGTCCGCTATGTGTCAGACTGCATCGAAGCTACTCTGCCGGAATTCGACGAGGAATGGTACGGAAGCTGCTTTGAATTATGCCTCGGAAAACTCGCTGAATACTGCAAAAAATAACAACATAAAGGCAGCACCGCAAAGACCGCCTGACGGCTTTGTGCGGTGTTGCCTGAAAAAATGCAGATGCCTTTCACATTCACGAAAAGCATCTGCATTATTATATCATTTGCGGTTTATAGCCATTTTTACGGTATTGTATGCGCCGTTGTATATGCCCGCCTTGTCTGCACGGACTATCGCACGGCACATATTCATAAACACGTCGCTGCTGTTCTGGATAAGCCTGAGCATCGCCTCTGTTTCGGCGGCTGTCTTACATTCGTATGTACCGTCGCCCACCTCGGAGGAACGTACTGCGCCGCCGCAGTCAGTGCAGGAAGTATTGCTGACTATCATCTTCGGGATAGGGTAGTACGCCAGTTCGCAGGGGGAAGTCAGCAGTACATCGCAAGTCCTCATCAGGACGTTAGCAGAGTATACCGCCGGGAATATGTCCGAATGGTAGAAAACGTGCAGCCCGGTCATATCGCCGTCAAGGGTGCTTGCGGCAAAGTAGGCTGTATCGCTGAAATCGTCGAAATGCTCGCACGCTATCTCACGCATCTCAGGGATAGCGGTGCAGAGGTAGTCCAGGGCAGCCATATCGTCCCCGGCATCTATCACAAGCGCTGCCCTTTCACGCCTTATCTCCGGCATGAGTCTGCGGACGGCTGTAAGGAGCAAGTCCGGGGAAATTTGTGTCTCACAGAGGGATATCAGCCAGCGTCTTGGCTTTCCGCTGCGGGCACGCTCTGCACGGCGGCGGCAATCGCTGAGGATATTCGACACTATCTCATGGTCAACGAAGTGTCCGGCATACTTCACTGAATCCGCCGGCATAGGTCGAAGCGGCTTCTCGGTATTCATATCACGCAGCGCCCTGTAGCCCAGGTAAGCCGAAGGGGTCTGGACGGTATGGAGCGCACCCTCTGCCAGATTTACCGACAAAGGCAGGCTGTCCGGAACGGCGTTCACCACATTGGTCATACCTGCGTGTACCGCTGCCTGAGCCGCCCACACATGGGACGCAATGAAGGGGATATCCTTCGGCAGAGACTTATACACCGCCGCCATAAGCTCGGTCACTTTCTGATCGACAGCGTTCCAGCCGATGCTTCTGAAAGAGGCGCTGTCCAGCGGATAACACGGAGCGCTGCTGAATACCCTGTTCTTCTGGCTGAGTATCTTTCCGAAGGAATAAAGCTTATTCTGTCTGCCGATTATCTTTCCGCAAACGGAGTCCTGGAAGGAATCAAGGTCGAACCAGAAAGGCTCGTAACCCAGAGAATGAGCCGCAGAAGCCATTGCTATCGCCACACGGTAGAAGCCGCAGCCTGTGCGTGTGCTGCCGATAATTATGCTCTTGTCGCTGAATACTGCGTCCATAGTGCCGGAGTGGATAAGGTTTCTCACGCCCATTATCTCGCCTATTGCCTGAGCCGGTATCGCAGCAAGGCAGAAGTCCCTTTCCTCGTCGCTGCCATACTTTTTCTCATACCACATCTTGACACGCACAGCCTTCTTGTAAGAAGCCTGGGGAGTCCTGTTTCCGAAGATTTTCTTAGCTCTGTCCATATTCTGCCTCCATTTCCAAGCTGGTGCAAGCCTCCGGCGAACCCGGAAAACTTTTCAAAAAACTATTGACAAAACCGTAAAAATATGATAGACTAAGCTATCAGATAATAATTATCCTATCTTACATATTTTACCATAGAAAGAGGTGTTTGTCAAGTGGATAACAGTATTCAGCCCAAAAGCTTCAAATCAAAGAGGATAAACCGTGCTATTGAGGTAAGCGCCCAGATGTTTCTGCATCAGAGCATCGACGAGGTGAAGATGACGGATATTGCAGGCGAGTGCGGAGTGGGAGTAGCTACGCTTTACAGGTATTTCAATACAAAGACGGGTATCGCAATAGCTGCCATGACCCACCTTTGGAACGAGCTGAGGGATATGTTCAGCGATATATTCGAGTCGGAGGTATTTCTCAGGCAGAGCGGACTGAAACAGCTTCATGACCTGATGCGTATGTTTGTGGTTCTTTATGAAGCCCACCCGTCATTCATGCGTCTTTTAGCGGAATTCGACCTTATCATGCTCAAGGAGAGAGTGCCGAAGGAGATGCTGAGAGAGTATGAGAAGTCGGTCATAAACTTCTACCCGGTGTTTGAAAAGGCGTATCTTGCCGGACTTGAGGACGGTACTGTCCGTGAGGTGGAGGATATCAAGCTGTTTTATATTAGCCATGCGCACTCGCTGATGGAGGTCAGCAAGAAGCTGATACAGGGCGAGATACTGCCCTCTGACAACTTCTCCTTTGCTGTTGCAGAACTGGAAACGCTCATTAATTCCGCAGTATGCTTCCTCAAAAAGCCAGAAGTTTGAGAATCCATAATGCGTAATTGCGCTCCAATATTTCTGTAACAATGCTTTACAGCCGCAGTTCATAATAAAAAGTAAACCGTCCGACTGAGTACAATGTACTTTCAGCCGGACGGTTTTTAATTATCGTCGCAAGGTTTAATTACGCATTAATTGGCTATTCAACAGATTTAAGTGATTCTGCCATGTTTATCTTTTCCAGCTTTATCTCCATGAACAGGTTCACGATGAAGTTGAACACAAATGTCAGTACCACGCTCAGCACAAAACTCATCGGCAGCACCCTGACGCTGAAATCTACCAGGTCTACCACTATCTGTGCCATGACGAACCGGTGAAGAAGTACTCCAAGCACAAGTCCCACCGCTATGCCCATACTCGTCAGGGCGATGTTCTCACGCAGTACATACGCCGAAGTTTCCCGGCGGAAAAAGCCAAGAACCTTGATAGTCGCTATCTCACGGATACGCTCGGTGATGTTGATGTTGGTCAGGTTGTAGATGACTATGAACGCAAGTCCTGCGGCGCTGAGTATTACCAGAAGCACCACATAGTCCAGGCTGCTCATCATGTTGCCCATTCGGGTGCGCAGTTCGCTGAACCGGGTAAGATTGGTGATGTACTTGCTCTTTGACACCGCTGAAACGCCCTGGCCGCCGTCGAAATTGATGTACGCACCGTTCATTTCCGGCTCGCTGCCAAGCTGCGAGCGAAGTGTGGAAGCGCTTACGAAAACGTAGTTGTAGACGTGGTTCTCGAATACTCCGGTGACTTTCACCTTTATCTCGTTCATTGAGCTGTCACGGAGAGTTATCTCCTCGCCAACCTCTGCGCCGTACCTTTCCGCAACGCTGTGGCTGACTATCGCCTCCCCTGTCCCCGGCATGGTCATACCCTCGCCGTTCAAGGTGCGGAAGTTCATAAAGTGCGATATATTGCCAAAATCCTGCACCGCCACAAGGCTTATGCTCTTTTGCTTGCTCTCGTCGTAGATGAGATCCCAATAGCTGTCGTTTATTAGGGTGAATTCGGCGGAATTCTCCTCCAGGAGCGCCTTCACGTTATCGGTATCCTCGCCCTTGAAAACTGCCGCTGCATCAGCGGTCTGTATCTCGCCGTACTGCACGTCCGCAAAGCCTGCCACTGAGTCACGCAGTCCCAGACCGGTAAGCAGAAGCGCTGTGCAGCCGCCTACGCCGATTATCATCATGAACAGTCTGCCCTTGTAGCGGAAGATGTTCCGGATGGAAACTTTGCTCAGGAACTTCATCTTGTTCCAGATAAAGGGTATCCGTTCCAGAAGCACACGTTTTCCGGCTTTCGGAGCTTTCGGACGCATCAGTGCTGCCGCAGTCTCACGCAGTTCGTACCGGCAGGATATCCAGGTCGTTCCAACGGAGCAAAGCACCGACACAGCCGCAGCAGTTGCCGCAAGGCGCAGGTCGAACATATACGGTATATCCAGGGGTATGTACATCAGCTTGTAGGTCATCCATATCACCGCCGGGAACAGCCATGTGCCAACCGCATAGCCGATAACACAGCCAAGAAGTGCGGCGCTTCCGGAGTAGAACATGAGTTTCCCCATGATAGAGAACTCAGAGTAGCCCAGGGCTTTCAGCATACCTATCTGGCTTCGCTGTTCCTCCACCATACGGCTCATTGTGGTCATGCAGACCAGTGCCGCAACAAGTATGAAGAATATCGGGAAAACTCTTGCCACCTGCTCCACTATCTCTGAATCGCTCTCGAAGCAGGCGTAGCCGATATTAGCGTCACGGGTCAGCACGAAGCACTCAGCGTCCTTGATGTCCCTGATATCACGCTCAGCGTCCCGTATCTTCTTCTCAGCGTCAGCGATCTTGTCGTTATACTCAGCAAGACCCTCCTCATATTCCGCCAGACCGTCCTCATACTCAGCAAGTCCGTCGTTATACTCAGCCAGACCGCTTTCATATTCAGCCTTGCCGTTTTCAAATTCCTCAAGGGAAGCTTCATACTCCGCCTTGCCGTTTTCGTACTCGCTCAGTCTGGACTGATACTCTGCCAGACCGCTTTCGTACCTGGCTTTTCCTGCATCATACTCAGCCTTGCCGGACTCGTATTCACGCTTTCCCGCATCGAACTCAGCCTGACGCTTTTCCAGTTCCTCCCTTGCGGCACTGAGCTTGCTCCTGCCCTCATCAATGGCAGTCCTTGCATCGTCAAGCTGTTTTTTACCGGCAAGAAGCGGTGCTTTCTGCTCCTCCGGGAGCATATCTATCATGGCGAGCGCCTGGGAGTACTGCTCATTGAAAGCCGCCTCCTGAGCGGAAAACTCCTGCTCCTTGACGGCAAATTCCGCCTCATTCTTTTCAAGTTCAGCCCAGCCGTTTTCCAGTTCCGTCTGACCGGAGGCTATCTTCTCAGCCGCCTCGTCCAGTTCCTTTCCGGAGTCATCAAGCTGTTTCTTTGAGTCATCAAGCTGAATTTTAGCATCATCAAGCTGCTTCTTTGAGTCATCAAGCTGGATTTTAGCGTCGTCCAGTTCCTTCTGACCGGACGCTATCTCCTTTGCAGCGTCGTCCAGTTCAGTCTTAGAGCCGGCGAGTTCCTTCTTAGCCTTATCCAGTTCATTCTTAGCGTCACGGAGTTCGCCCTCAGCGTCCATACGCTCTGTGTAGAGTTCGTCCTTGCCGTCGTTCAGTTCTTTGGTAGCGTCACGGATTATCTTGTCATGCCGCTGTCCGGAAAGGTCGTTTCCGACGGCTTCCCAGACGCTTTTCTGAACGTCCATAAGCTTGTCATACTCATCTGAGTAGATATCGGCATCGGAATCAAGCTTCACATAGATATCGGTGAAATAGTCGGCATCGAAGCCGGTTTTCGGAAGGTACACAAAGCCGTCAGCGCTGCCGTTTCCGACAGTTGCCGTACCACGCTCGAAGTTGATGTAGAGGGAGGAATCGGCAATACCGACCACTTCCAGCTTGTCCTCGAAGAAAAGGTCGGAGGTATCCTCGGAGTTTTCCGGGGAGAGGGTGATGAAGTCGCCCAGCCTGAAACCCTTGCCCAGCTTGCTGTCGATGATGCACTCGTCAGCTTTCACGGGAAGCCGTCCCTCACGGACTACCAGCCTGTTTACATTCTCCGGCATGGAGTAGGCTTTCAGCACCTTTTCCGTGCCGTCAGCGCCGGTAAACACCGCATCAGCGCACATTGAACCCTCGATGAACCGCACGTTCCTTATCTCCTGCATTGCCTGGATACTGTCCTCGTCCCAGCCGACGGTTGACACAAGGCGGATATCGTAAAGCTGCTTTTCTTTCAGGAAGCTGTTCATCATGCTGACCATTGCCGGGGTGGTTATCCTGACACCGGTGAAGAATCCAACGCCCAGGGCGATTATGGAGAGTATCGCCAGATATCTGCCCTTGGTGTCCTTTATTTCCCGGAGAGCGGAACGTTTGAGAATCGTTTTCTTCATGCTGTCACCACTCTATCTGCGCCACGTCAACGATATTGGTATTCTTCACCATACTTGCTATCGTGCCGCTTTTTACGGTGATTATCCTGTCCGCCATTGCCGAAAGCGCCTGATTGTGAGTGATGACCACCACGGTCATACCATTTCGGCGGCAGGTGTCCTGGAGGAGTTTCAGCACGGCTTTGCCGGTATTGTAGTCCAGCGCACCGGTAGGCTCGTCGCAAAGGAGAAGCTTGGGGTTCTTCGCCAGCGCTCTTGCTATGGCAACTCTCTGCTGTTCGCCGCCTGAAAGCTGTGCCGGGAAATTCTTCATGCGCTCGCCCAGTCCCACGTCATGAAGGACTTTTTCAGCGTCCAGAGGGTCGGGGCATATCTGCGCCGCAAGTTCCACATTTTCCTTAGCGGTAAGGTTCTGCACCAGGTTGTAGAACTGGAACACGAATCCCACATCGTAGCGCCTGTAAGCGGTCAGTTCACGCTTATTGTACCCGGATATCTCCGAGCCGTCAAGGAAAACTCTGCCACCGGTAAGGGTATCCATACCGCCCAGGATATTGAGTATCGTGGTCTTGCCAGCGCCGGAAGCGCCGACGATAACGCAGAATTCCCCACGTTCTATAGTGAAGCTTACGTCGTGGAGGGCTTGTATCTCCACCTCGCCTGTTCTGTATATCTTGCTTACGTCCTTGAATTCAACATATGCACCCATATTCCTGCTCCTTAATATCCATAGGATTCCTCTTTCATAGCCTTATACATTATCCTTGCGCCTATCATCAGAAGAAGCTGTGCCACGGTGTTCTGCATCTCTGCTATCCAGTGGAGGATACCCTTTGCGGAGTCAAACTTCGAGCCGAGGGCGGCGTGAGTTATCATGACGATAAGTGCAAAAATTATGATAACTGCTGCATTTTTCCGTCTGAGCCTTGCTGCCGATACCGCAAGACCTATGTACCATGTCACCATGCCCAGGGTCATAACTATGATGAACGGCAGATGTGTGGTGACGACTGGTACTGCGGCGGCGTAGGTGCGGTTTTCGGTCATTGACTTGTTCACTGCCAGCATACCTATAGTTGATATGGAAAGCATCAGAAACGCCACCGCCTGATTTGGGAAGAACTGCTCGGAAAGTGCGGTCATATCGCATATTCCCAGAGCGTAGAGCATTTTCCACATTGCCTTCAGCACTCCCCCTGACACAAGCATTATCATGCCTGCGCTGAAGAACGCTCCCTGCGCCGTTGTCATTCGCCTGCGGAATCCTCCGATAAGGTAAAATGCTGTAAAGCCGCAGAATATCACGGGTACGAAGTCGAGTATCGCCATTGGGATATTTATTTCATTCATCTTTAACTCCTTGCTTTACCGCCATTATCTCCTCAAGCATCTGCTGGTCGATGAAGCGGCACTCTTTACGGTCGTAGAACGTGCCTGTAGTGTCCCAGAGGACAGGGCATATTCCCCGTGAGTACATCGCCTCTGTGACGGCGGTATTGTACTTTCGGATAGTCTCGTCAGTTTTGTTAGCAGTAGCTACTGCACCGTATTCGCCAACAATGACCGGGATTCCCTGGTCGATGAACCGCTCTTTCAGCTTGTCCATATAGCCGTTCAGTTCCGTGTAATCACGGGGCGAACCCCAGGTAGACTTAGCCTTGCCCCAGCTTGCGTCCTTGTCAAGGATACAGAAAGTTGAGGGGGTGTAATAGTGTACTGAAACGGCGTACCTCAGCGCCGGGTCGTCCGGGAGAACGAACATATCATCGCAGGTAAGGTCAACGTCGGTATTGTACCCGGCGATAAGCAGATGACGCTTCTCGTTATTTCCCCCGGAGGAACGGACGATATTCACGAACTCCTGGTTTATCTCCCCAAGAAGTGCGTAGGATTCAGCCTTTCCCTCCTCAGAACCGCTGTACCTGTCCCAGAGTTCGCTCCAGCCGCCCTCCTCGTTCAGTGACTCGAACATCAGCTTGTCACTGAAGCTTCCGAAGTTCTCGCAAAGCTGCGTCCATATCGCCCTGTACCTTTCCATGCACTGCTCTTTCTGTGTGGGGAAGCCGTCCCACCAGCCGCCGTCCCAGTGGATATTCATGATAACATACATACCGTCATCTATCGCCCAGCCGACCACTTCCTTCACCCTGTCGATGTAGGACTGGTCTATCTGGTAGGTGTCCATATCCATCATATTCGACCACGCCACCGGCACACGAAGTACACCGAAGCCACAGTCCGCATAACCCTTGATGATCTCCTCGGTGATAAGCGGACTTCCCCAGCCACGCTCGAAATTGCTCACAGAGGAGGAGTCTATCCAGTCGCCGCAGGACTCGAAGGTATTGCCAAGATTTATGCCGATACCCATGTCCCGGACAAGTTCCATAGTGGTAATATCACGCATATCCTCAGCGCTGTCATCACTTTTCCCGGCACACCCAGCCGTACACGATGCAAGCATTACACAAGCGGCGGAAAATGCGGTAAATCGCCTTATATCCATACTTCACCTCACAGAACCAGCTCAGCGCCGCCTGCGTTCCGTACAGTGAGGACGTGGCAGCTTCCTGCGCCGAAGATACGGTCGAGTTCCCCTGCATAGTCCTTGGCAAGGTACGCCGGAACGAACGCCTGGATAGTTCCTGCAAATCCGCCTCCGTGAACCCTCACAGCGCCGTCGTCGCCCAGGATACGCCTGCTTACCATTATCGCAAGGGGGATAGCCTGGTCATTCGGACGGCTGACGGAGTAGAGGTTCTGGAGGAGGTCGGCGGAGGAACGCCCGGACTCGTTCACCAGGCGGAAGAACTCAATAAGGTCGCCGGCTTTCAGTGCCTCAGCTTCATCGGCGGCACGGCGGTTCTCAGCGAAGAAATGTGCCGCACGGAGAAGCGCCCTGTCGCTGCATTTTTCCCGGATCTCCGGGAGTTTCTGGTAGAACTCCTCCTCGTCGCAGTCCCGGAGGACATCGCCCCCCAGAACCTTTGCCACCTGCTTCATTTCCTCCGGAACAGCAACGTAGTCCGCAGTCAGGTCGCCGTGGCTGCCCTTTGTGTCGGTGATGCACAGGGCGTAGCCAGCGCCGGAGAAGTCGAAGTCTACCTTATTAATAATGGGAACGTCCGGGCGGGCGAAATCAATGTACACAAATCCGCCCACGCTGCTTACCATCTGGTCCATAAGACCGCTTGCCTTGCCGAAGTAGACATTTTCGGCGTACTGACCGATCTTTGCTATCTCAACAGCGCCTATACTGCCGGAAGCGAACATACGGTCAAGCATCGTACCCACAAGGTTCTCGAAAGCCGCTGAGGAGGAAAGTCCGCTGCCGCTTATTACCTCGGAGGTGGTGTAGACGTTTATACCTTTGAGGGAAACTCCGTTTTCTGCGAATTTTGCCGCAATCCCACGGATAAGCGCAGCGGAAGTCCCCTCCTCCTCCGGCTTCTTTTCAAGGTCTGAGAGGGACACCTCGTCCGCCGGATAGCCCTCGGACTTTATCCGGATAACGTCCTCGCCGTTCAGGGCAGCAATGGCGATAACGTCCAGGTCAACTGCCGCCGCAAGTACGCAGCCGTGCTGGTGGTCGGTATGATTTCCGCCGACCTCAGTCCGTCCGGGGGCGGTAAACACCCTTACCTCGCCGCACTCCGGGTAGAGCCGGGAGAAATGCTCCGCAGCGTTTATGTACCGTGATTTATTGCGCATTACCGCCATTTCATCGCAGCCGTAGAAGTCCTTCATCTGACTGTCGAAAGTGCCGGAGGTAATGCCGCTTATAAGTTCCTGTAAAAGCATAGATTCATCTCCTTAAAAAAGTCAATCACTTTATTATACACCATTTAAAAGAAAAAATCTACCCATGCTGTTAAATTTTAATAATTATACTAATTGTCCTCATAATTTAGCTAACTAAATAGCTGATTATAGTTTCTGACAAATGCCAGAGCAGCTTTTTGAAGTTTCATACAAAAATTTAAAATCCTCCATAATACTCTTGACAAAATTCTCTTAAAGGGTTATAATTAAACCATAGAAATGGAGTTAATTAAGTTTTGGTTTAATTAAAAAAGGAGTTTATTACTATGGCAGAAATTAAAATGTTATGCGGTTCTCTGCCGGATATGCCCTGGCAGGATAAGCCCGAAGGCTGTACCTCCCCCCTCTGGCGCTACAGCGAGAACCCTATCATCGACAGAAATCCCCTCCCCAACGTTGCAAGGATATTCAACAGCGCTGTTATCCCCTATGAAGGCGCTTACGTCGGCGTTTTCCGTGGCGAGCAGAAGGACGGCGTTTCCCATATCTACTTTGGCAGAAGCAAGGACGCTCTCCACTGGGAATTCGACCCGGAGAAAATACCCTTCAAGGACGAGAACGGCAACGACTTCCAGCCTGTCTACGCCTACGACCCACGCCTTGTGAAGGTCGAGGATACCTATTATACTATGTGGTGTCAGGATATGTACGGCGCTGCTATCGGCATGGCTAAGACCAAGGACTTCAAGTCCTTTACCCGTGTGGAGAACCCTTTCCTCCCCTTTAACCGCAACGCTGTTCTGTTCCCACGAAAGATAGGCGGAAACTTCGTCATGCTCTCACGCCCCAGCGACAGCGGTCACACTCCTTTCGGTGACATATTCATCAGTGAAAGCAAGGACATGGAGTTCTGGGGTAAACACCGCCACGTTATGGGACGCTCATCAAACTGGTGGGAAAGCCTGAAGATCGGCGGCGGCGCTGCACCTATCGAGACTGACAAGGGCTGGCTCATTTTCTACCACGGTGTCTGCAATACCTGCAACGGATACGTCTATAGCATCGGCGGCGCTATCCTGGATATCAACGAGCCTTCCAGAGTCCTCCACCGCAGCTCGTTCTACCTGCTCACGCCTGAGACATGGTATGAGGAAAGAGGCTTCGTCCAGAATGTCTGCTTCCCCTGTGCTACTCTCCAGGACGCTGATACCGGTCGTATCGCTCTGTACTACGGCTGTGCAGACAGCTACGTCAGCGTTGCGTTCACCACAGTTCAGGAGGTCTACGACTATATTCTCGCTCACGACAACGCCAGCGACGATGACAAGTCCCTGGGCAGAAGATAATTCTTTTAAGGCAACACCGCACAAAGACCGCCTGACGGCTTTGTGGCACATCTGCTTGCA
>CAMOEP010000037.1 GCA_946612185.1 uncultured Ruminococcus sp. | reverse complement strand
GCTTTGCATAAGTTTTCTTTGAAAAGTTTGTCTAACTTTTTGGGGTCAGTTCAAAACGGTGCAGCTTTTTGCTTTTAAAAGCTTAAATGGCACTGCGGAATGCAATGCCATTTAAGCTGATTTGTCCCATTACAAGAGGTTATAAACTATCATTCCCCGAATCGGAAAGGATTCCGTGTGCAGTTTTCGGTATGATGAATTTATTCGTGGTAAATATCTCAGAAATTCTTAATACTTCCGAGGAGGTACTTCTGGAGCATGACAAGATCGGCAGCTTCCACTTTTCCGCTGCTGTCGATATCAGCGGCATCGGAAGCGAGGGTATTCATAAAGCCGTCGGTAAGTCCCTCTCTTGCCATACACATATCGAATACAGTGATACGTCCGTCACAGTCAACGTCGCCCTTGATTACCTTCTCCTGGGCAACGGCGAACACGCTGTAGTTAGCGGACATACCCAGACCGCCGTTTGTGCCGAGTGTAACTTTATCACCGGCGGACACATTCTTTTTGTAGAGAATGAAATTCACGTCATTTGATGAGGATATAGCTACACCTGCATTTTTCCAGTCTTTCAGCCAGGGCTGTATAGTTTCGATAACTCTGTCGTCAATGGCGACGTAAACGGTGATATCCTCGCTGGCGGTAAATTCAGCCAGGTCTGAGGTGTACATCTTTGAATCGCAGGCAGTCCTGATAGTTTCAGCGCCCACAAGGTTTTCCGGGAAAGTGGCGAAAGTTATATCACGGTCGCCATAGATAGGAGAGCCAGCGCCTTCGTTATTCCAGATAGACCAGTTTTTAGCGTTCTGGCTGTCGTTTACCATAAGTTCCTTGATAAGCTTGCCGTTAATAGGCTCTACTATGACCTCGCTGCCGTCGCCAAAATCGCCGGATACTCTGAAATTATCCAGGTATACTGAGCAGGGGGCTTCTGCATTAGCTTTCAGTTCTATGGTATTATCGCCGGGTTTCAGGGTGATATTCTGGGCAACTGTTTTCCAGTCGCTGTAGTTTGAGCATTTGGGCAGGGAGAGTGCAGTAACTTTCTCGCCGTTAACGTAAAGGTCGATAGTATCAATGTCAGCGATAGCGGAGTACCTGAGAGTCCACTTGAAAGTGCCTGCTTTTGGTGTTCTGACGGTGTCCTTGATAGCGGCATTAGCCTTAGTACCGAACTTCAGGAAGCCCATACCCTGGAACTTAGTCACATCGCTGCGGCAGCCGTTGGTGATATTCTCCTCGATATTCTTAGTATCGAAGTTCTCGCCCTCGTACTGGCGGTCGCCCTTGTAGAATCCGGGGAAATCAGGAGCTTTCGGGGTAGACTTCTTGTAGGAAGTGAGGCGGTTTGTTTCGTTTCCGGAACACTTTATAGATATGTCGATAGGGCCGTTATGCTTAATAGTCAGGACGTATTTTCCGTCGCTCCAGCTTTCGGTGACTTCGCTTGGAGTCTGAACCATACCCCTGTCCTTGCAGGTGAACTCAGGCTTTTCGGAAGCGCCGGAAATTGTGATAGAGTCCTCCTTTAGAGTCTCAGGGGCATCTTCGTCGAAGTTGTTCATATAAACGTCGATATGGTCGGAATACTCATTGATAAGTGCAGCGCCGTATATCTGCTGTTTGATATCGAGGGTCTTGCAGGTATTGTATTTCAGGTCAAGTGCAGCGCCGGTAATATCGCCGGTCTTATTGGGATTATAGGTCAGCCAGGTATTATTGATACGTCCGGCGTAGCTGTTGGCGTAACATTCCGAGGGGAACAGGCGGTTGAACTCAGCCTGCTTATCGGAGATAGACTTCCAGCGTGAGGGGATAGATGACTGTTTTATCTGAACCTGGAAAGACTTGGCAACATCGTCCGCCAGACCGTATACCGTAGGGATAGCCGGGTAACGTCCGGTACTCTTGAAGGGGTCATGGTTGTCAGCGAGGTTTCCGTCAGTACTCTTGCGGTAAAGTCCCTCGAAAAGTGAAGGGTAGGTGCAGTATTTATTGTCATTGCTTCCGGAGTTCACGTCCTGGATAATAACGACCTTAGTGCGGTCGATGACTTCTTTTCTGTCGGGGATACGGATAGTGCCGTCCATGAACTTGCGGATAAGGTCAACGTTGACGTTCTTGCACTGGTCGTAGAAGTCCCAGCGGCGGTATTTGTAACCGTCGGAGTCAGTGCCGTCCCAAAGACCTCTGATGCAGTCGTTCCAGACAAGTTCAGGGCCGTCGATAACGGTCATACCGTTCATAGCCATACGCTCGAAAAGAATGGGGAGACTTGTGGAGAGGCGGTACTGGTCATGGGTCTGAGCGTCGAGGACACCGCCCTTCCAGGGGTAATCCGACCAGCCGGTATCGTCCCAGCGAACGCCCCAGTTACCGCAGTAACCTGATACATAAGCGCCGAAACATTCGCTTTCAACGTCAGCGATATAGCTGGTCTGGGTGTACTTTTCCTCCAGGATAAAGTTATCCTTGTATGTGCGGCAGGCTTTTTCCCAGTTGGAGTTAGTTTTGAGCATAGCCACCGGGTTAAGCTGAGAGCCCCAGGGATTTTCGCACCAGCTAACGTCCAGATAGCCGCCGTACTTGTTACAGAGTTTGAGGAGGGCGGCGAAGTGGTTATAGCGCTGCTGGTAGGTGACGGGGAAGTCCTGGGAAGCGAATCCCCAGAACTGTTCGCAGTAGTTATAGCCGATAAAGTTGGGGTAATCCTTGAAGAATTCACCGAAGATAGTATTATCAAGGTCATAGTCGGCAGGGTAGTCGGGGAAATGACACTGACCGCCGCTGGCAGGCTGTATCATAGTCCATACGCCCTTATCGGCGCAGGCTTTCATCCAGGAGCGGGCGGTTTCGATACCGTCCTGAACCATAAGCCACTTATGCTCCGTGGAACTCCAGTTTATGGAAAGAGAGATGTTGAAAACGACGTATGGCAGTATATCCTCCGGCACAAGGTCGATTATTTTTTCCGGGTCGGGATAGTTCCACGAATCTATATGTACTATCCACATGGGGGAATCGTTGCTGAGTGGGCGGCGGAAATTGCTGCTTGCAGCGGAAACATTCAAAGGCTCAGCGCTTATGCTGAGGTCACTTAATATCTGCTTGATATTGCCATTTTTGCTGCTGTTTCCGAAGGGCAGCATACTCAGTGTAAGAGTGCAGGCAATTGCAGAAGATACTAATTTTTTTAACTTCATTTTAAACCTCCGATATAAGGTTGTGATATTACCATTTCTGATATAATTATAATGCATTGAGCAGTATAAAGCAACTCCCGATTTGCATAAAAGGTGTACTATTTGAATATTTTTTCATTTAACAAAAAAGGTCACGGCATGAAAAGCGTGACCTTTTTGATTTCGATTACTGGATCTTGAGCAATTCTCTGAGCTGGCAGAGGTCGAAGGTGTTTATCTTGTAGTCCACGCACAGGTCAGCATTATTCCAGCTTGGCATTTCCTTAGAAGCGCCCAGCAGCCATTTTTCCAGCATTACAGCATCAGCGATGTTGACTCTGCCGTCAAGGTTGCAGTCGCCGGGGAGGTCTTTCTCGTCGCCGGGCAGGTCGATGCTGAACCAGTTCAGGTTATACAGATAACCCTCGCCGCCTTTGAATACGAAGTAAACGTCGTTCACGCCGGAGGTGGAAGAAATAGCGCATTTCTGAGTAGCCCAGTTCTGCCAGCCGCCGGTGGACTTAACGTCCATGCTGCCGATGAGTTTTCCGTCGGGCGAACCCAGATGAACTTCAATTGAGCCGCTTGCGCCGTTAGAACCCACACGGAAGTTTATGGACTCAGCACCGCTGCCGAAGTTCACATTGCGGAAGCCGATGTAGTCGCCGTTTTCGATGTAAGCCACATCTTTGCCGCCCTCACTGCAATTCTCCACGTCGATACCGGACTGGTCGCTGAAGTCCTCAGCCTCGATTTTTGTGCCGACAGGAGTGATAGCGCCGCTTACGGTGACTTTGCATCTCTCCGTGAACTGCTTGTCGCTGTTTTCCAGAGTTCTTGCGATTATGTCACAAGTACCGTTGGAAACAGCGGTAACAACGCCCTTGTCATCGACGGAAGCAACCAGAGGATTTGAAGAAGTCCACTTGACCACCTTGTCTGTTGCGTTATCCGGGAAAACTGTAGCACCGATAGAAGCGGTATCTCCGGCATCAAGGGAAATGGAATTGGTGCTGAGTTTCAGACCGGTGACATTTACCATCTGACCGTTCATCTTCCACTTAGCCTGGATACGCTGGTTGTAGTCGGGCATGATGAATGAAGCAACAGTGCCGTCAGGACTTATGGAAGTAACGTCCATAGCGTCGATACCGGGCTGCCAGAAGTCGAAGGTATAGCCGGGGCGTGACTTAGCGTCGATAGTGACCAGTTCGCCTGGTGCGTGGTACTCAACGATAGAGTGACCCATCTGGTCGCCTACATTATTGATAACGAGGACGTGCTTTTCAGTCCTGTGAATCCTTACCAGGTGCATATCTCTTGCGCCAACCGCCTCGGTCTTGGTACTTCCGGAAGGAGTAAGGCGGAAAACGAGAAGCTGGTCACGGTCGTAGCCTTTCAGTATCTTCACACGGACTGTCTTGGACTTCTCACCGGCTTTGAAGGAAACTGCCGGGTCGTCAACGAAGCTGTAGTCCTTATCTGGCTGTGCATCGCCGGCAACGGGGGTAACAGTGAAGTTCATATTCCCGGAAGCAGGCTTGGTCAGTTCGACATTCAGTTCGATAACGTCGCCGGGTTTAGCGGAGGAGTTAAGTGTACTGAATTCTGCGCTTATGTCCTCGGTCAGACCCAGGTTTTTGTTGAATCCAACGTCAGTTTTGGGGTATACTGCATATGCACCACGGTCAACGCCGTTATCGCCTGAACCGATAGCAGGGCTGCCCTCTTTGAGTCGGAAGTCACCGCCGGCAGCGTCCACGAACATAGGGTCTTTGGATATCTGGGAATCAGAGCCTATCTGAGCGTTGAAGGAGTCAACGGTTATGGGTGACTGGGAAGGCTCCATATACTTTACATAGTTGTCCTTTCTGGGGGAGTACCAGAGGTTGTTCCTGAAAATATTCGAGCCGCCGCCCTTGAGGTCGATACCGTGCCATGCGTGGAATCCGTTGACGGAAGTTTCCTTTACGGTGATACCGGCAGTATCATTGCTGTTGTACATACTGTTTTCGTCCTCGTAGGCGATGTTATTGATAACGTCATTATTCCAGGAACGGTCGAGGGAGATGCCGTTTTTCAGGTTATATGTAACATTGTTAACCCACCTTGCGTCCCAGGTAGAGCCGGTGTCCCAGAAGGCGGAGAACAGACCTGAT
Source organism: uncultured Ruminococcus sp. (assembly GCA_946612185.1). Lineage (GTDB taxonomy): Bacteria > Bacillota > Clostridia > Oscillospirales > Ruminococcaceae > Ruminococcus. The sequence goes on along the minus strand of CAMOEP010000037.1, from coordinate 6,812 downwards.
TCGATGCGCTGGGCGGGGAAGTTCATGAAGTACTCCGAACTTACCGGCATACGCTTATTCTCGTCAAGGGGTTTATTGTAGACGATATTCTCATATGCCCAGTTACGGGTACACTCAGACTCATTGAACATAAAGTAAGCGGTATTATGTGCAACATTTCTTACAGCGGTAAAGTCTCTTACGCTGATATCCAGCCAGATAGTGCCGCCGTTTACCGAGCCGCCGGAGTAGTTGAAAGCGAAGGCGTTGTTGCGGTTTCCGTCGGCACGTCCGCCCAGGGTAGAGGACTCCGCACCGCCTGCACCGGCATTTTTACCGATAGCGCCGATGAAGGTATTCTCAGAGATGATGCAGTCCTGGGAGTGGTTATCGTAGCTGAGAGTTTCGCCGTAAACGCTCTGGAAGTAGTTGTTGCGGACGACGTTATCAGGGCCGGCGATAGGGATAGTAACGTCGGGGCGGATAACACCCTGATTGCTCCATGACCAGGGAGCGTTGTAAACGCAGCCGATGTTCTTGAACTGGTTATTCAGGACAACGTTGCCCTTGCCCATGATATTAATGGTACTTCTTGCGTACTTGTAGTCCTCGAAAACGAAGCCTTCGATCCAGATATAGTCACGTCCGAACAGGTTGAAAACGTCGGTGAGTTCGTTCTTTCGGGCGGCTATGGAGTACTCGATGCCGGCGTTGTCATAGTGCTTGACTTCATCTTCACGCCAGCCTGTATCATTAAGCCACTGAGCCTTTACCTGAGGGGTGATAGTTGAGCCGGTGAACGTGTCCTTGTGCTTGATGATGACCTTGCCGATATCGGAGGACTTTTCGGGTCTGAAAACGATCATAGCGTCCGCAGTACCGGAGACCTTCGGGCGTATATCGTCCTCTATGTAAGTACCGGGGCGGATAAGCACTGTAGTACCCGGTTCAGCCACGTCAGCGGCTTTTTTAATAGACCTGTATGGACTTCCAGACGAACCGTTTCCGGAGAAGTCGTTTCCGTTTTCAGCGACGTAGATGAATTTGCCGTTAGTTTCAGCGGCATGAGCTTCCGGAGCGCAGATGATGCCCATATTCATTGCAAGCGCAGGTATGAGCAAGAGACTCAGCAGTTTTCCGTATTGTCCTTTCGGGTGATTTTTTTCTACCATTTCTACCATTCCTTTCAATTCAGGCAGCACCGCCAAAAGACCGTCTGACGGCTTTGCGGAGTTGCATTAAGGCAACACCGCACAAAGACCGCCTGACGGCTTTGCGGCACATATGCTTGCATATTTTCCGGCATCTTGCACACAAATTTCTTGACATACGTTAGTATGCCTGCGAAATTTATGCACAATCTGCCGAAAAATCTGACTGCGCATCTGCACCACAATCTCTGTGCGGTGTTGCCTTAATATCGCAGCGATATTACTATGTAACAATATTATACCATTTAAAATAACAGCTAACAACCCACATTTTACATATAAAGTGGATTTTTTGCATAATATTACCGTTTTACGCTTGAATGACAGAAAACCCCTGACAGCGGAAGTTTGCCGCATCAGGGGAAGGAATTTGTTATTTCATACGAGTGAGCAGCATTTCACATTCGGAGTATCCGCAAATCATTTCAAATACCGAATGTGCATCGAATCACATGATAGTATCAGCGTTATCCGGCAGAAGCTGCCAGAATTCACGCCTATAATAGGCAGGAACTCTGGCAGATGAGAGGTTCATTTCCAGGGGGATACCTGCGCTGACAGCGGCGTTTATGATACTCTGGGAAACTTCCGCCATGTCCTCGTTCCAATGGGTGACACATCTGCGGAAGATGCGGTCGGGGTGGGCGATAGCGTCGAAATATCCTGACTCAGCGCCCTGTACGATAGCATTTCCGAGAAGCCGGAACTCATTTTTCGCAAGATATTCCGGACTTTCCGAGAATGAGTAAGCCGGAGGGCTGTCCCCGGTCTGCGCCATATGCTGACCCAAAAGGAGAAACTCCAGTTCCGGCAGGGAGCGCAGATGATCGTAGTAACCGCAATTGTCGAAGTGGGGGAAGTACTCTGTTTCCAGACCGATATGCACGGCAATTTCCGGGTGTTTCCGCTTCAGGTCACTGAGGGTACTCAGGTATTCAGGCAGGGTATCAATGCTCATTCGAGCGCCGAAAGGGTCGCCGGGAAAAGGGGCGTGGTCAGTGAACCATATCTCCTCAGCGCCCAGTTCAGCGGCTTTCAGGATATACGCCTCGTCCGGGACAGGTTCAGCATGGTGGCAGCGGAATGTGTGGACGTGGAAAATTTTCATGCGGGTCACTTCCTTTCATAAGAACAAAGCCTGTCCGCAGAATTGGTGCGAACAGGCTATAGCTATATATCAGTTGAATTTCTTACCAGCGTCCCAAGCGCCTGCAACGCAGTCACCAACGGCTCTGTAGCAGCGTCCGACGGTATCGAATGTTACAAGACCGACCTTGCTGTAGTCCACCTTTCCGTTTGTGAGAACCTCCTCATCAGCCTTCATGCCGACGATCTCAGCCACAACTCTTGTATCACCGAATTCCTCCTGAATGTCGATGACCTTGCACTCGATAGTTACAGGGAGCTGGTCGATAACAGGAGCGTTCACCTTGTCGGACTTTGTAACAGTCAGACCGCACTTAGCCAGCTTATCAGCAACCTTGCTTCCGGAAACCATGCCCACAAAGTCGCACTCAGCGATGCGCTCAGCGGTAGCGAAAGCCACAGTGAACTCCTTATTCAGCTTGATATTCTCGGTAGTCTTGTGTGAAGGTGCAAGGCTCAGCGAAACCTGATTTCCGCCTACCTGACCGCCCCATGCAGCATTCATAGCGTCAGCATTGCCGTCGCTGTCGTAAGTACCGATGATGAGTACTGGGTGTGGAGCGAAAAAGCCTTTGTCGAAACTCTGTTTCATGATGATTCCTCCTAAAATTGATTAGTTTATAATAACAATAATATTATACCACACTTTCCGGAGAAAATCAACAGTTTATTCTTATTTGCTGAAAAAATACCGGGTAATTCCGGCAACTCCTGAAATAAGCAAGCCGTCAGCCGGTCATACGCCGCATCAGTGCCGCACCGTTGTCCTTCAGCCACTTGTCGTGCTTGTAGTAATCCGGGAAAACCCGCAGTACTTCGGCATAAAAAGCAGGGGAGTGATCCATATGCTTCCGGTGACAGAGTTCGTGGACGATAACGCTGTCGAGGGTGAGTTCCGGCGCAAGCATAAGCAGGCAGTTGAAGTTCAGGTTTCCCAGTGACGAACAGCTTCCCCACTTGGTTTTCTGGTTGCGAATGGTGATATTCCCGTAGGTCACGCCGATAAGTTTGGCGTAGTGAGCGACCTTCGGGGGAATTATCCGCATCGCCTCCTGGCAGAGTTTTTCCAGGTCGCTCCGGGTAAGCCGCTGTGTGCCTACATTCTCCTGCGCCCTGGCAAGCTGTGCCTGATGCTGACGTATCCACCCGGATTTCTCTGAAACAAAGGCGAGTATGTCCTTTTCGGGCATTTTCAGCGGCGCTCTTGCCAGGACAGTGCCGTCGTTTAGTATCTGCAAACCTAAAGTTTTCCGCTTGCTCCGGATAATTTTTACGGGTAAATTTTCCATTAGTCCACCTCTGAACAGTTGCCTTTAGTAAACATTTTAGCATTGTGAATAATATCATATAAATTGTAACATGGACGACCCAATTTGTCAAGATAGTGAGAAATTTTAGATAAATTGTGAACATTGCACTAAACCCCTTGATTTTTTTTGCCGAATACGCTATAATCAAATAAACTGTGGGGACTATATCCTCATGAATGGTTATGGGAGTAAAGAGGCTTTTAGTGCCTTTAAACTTGCCGATTTTCCGGCATTGTTCTTTTTTAGGAAGAGTGATATTATGAAAATTAGTGGTAAGCATTTTCCAGTCAGGGTCGCTGCCGTTTGTGCGGCTCTTGCTGTGGCTGTAGGTGCAGGTGTTTACTACAGGTACAGCGACAGATCAGCCGATAGGGGGATCGTTGTTTCTGACGAAGTCGAAGTGCCGAACCTGGCAGGTCTTAGCCTGAAAGAAGCTGAACTTCGTGTCAGACAGGTGGGACTTGAAGTCAGGGCGACTGATAAGCTGCCCTCTGCCGAACTTGATGCAGATACTATACTTATGCAAGAGCCTTCCGACGGCGTAGTGTGCCGTAAGGGTGATGTTATATATGTTACTGTAAGTTCAGGCAGCGATGAGGACGAGGTTCTCATTACAAAATACGTCGGTATGGACTGCGACCAGATCAAGGATCAGCTTGAAAAAAGCGGTCTTGTGGTGGAAATGGTGGAGTCGGACAATACCGTCATGCCCAGCGGTACTATTGCCGGACAGAGCGCTGAAAGCGGCGACAAACTGCGTGCAGGCGATAAGATAAAGCTGGTGGTATCTTCAAATCCAAACGATAAGGAGTTTTCCTCATCTAACTACAGCGTGCCAAACTTTATCGGTACGAATATCGACTACATCAGTTCAGTCATCGGTGCGGAGCATTTCCGGTATAAGATACTGACCGAGTACAACAGCCAGTTCAGCGAGGGTATAATCTTCGACCAGTCCGTGAGAAGTACGGACGAATCCGGCTGCTTCTGTCAGGAGGGGACGGAGATAACCGTCAGCGTAAGCATGGGCGTGGAGAAAGTTGTCGTGCCTGATACCCAGTACAAGAACGTGGACAGCGCCGTGCAGATACTCAGCGAGGCTGGTATAGCAGCGGATATAAGGTATATGGAAAGCGAGAGTGTGGAGATCAACCACGTCGCTGAGCAGGACGCTCCCGGCGGCTCGCTTATCAGCAAGGACGAACCCGTGGTCATCTACATCAGCAGCGGTTATCAGTACGAAAAACCTGCTGTAGATTCGACGGTTATTCCCCCTGCGGAGACTACTGCCGTGACCGAGGAGGTCGCCCAGCCGGTCGAGACTACAGCAGTTGAGACAGCACTTACAGAGGAAACTCAGCCCTCCGAAACCGTTGTTGAGGAAGCCTCTTTTGGTCTTTCTGAGGAACTGACCGAGACTGTTCCGGTTGAAGATGATGTTGAATAATAATTAACAAATCCCATATAAAATAGTTTTGCCCCTGATTTTTATCACTCAGGGGCATTTTTATTGTTTAGATCACTTTATTTCCGCTTTTTCAGACCTGAGCGTATGCCGTTCATGATAATGTCACGGGCAGCGTGCGCCTGTTCCTTGGTGAGGGGAGGGGTATCCGGCAGAGGATAGGGGATTCCCAGCTCCTTGTATTTCACCTTCGCCATGTCGTGATATGGCAAAACGTCCAGTGCTTTCAGAGTTTTCAGCCCGGAAATGAACTCGCCCAGGCGGAAAAGTTCGTCCTCGGAATCGGTAATTCCGGGAACTACCACATGACGTATCCACAGAGGTATGCCAAGTTCTGCGATATGCTGGGCAAAACTGAGGATATTTTTGTTGGAAAACCCGGTAAGCTTCTTGTGTTCCTCCGGGTCGATATGCTTGATATCCAGCATTACAAGGTCGGTCACCGCAAGCACTTTGTCCACCTTTTCCGGACATTCCGGGTCATAGACGATGCCGGAGGAGTCCAGACAGGTGTGAACTCCCTTGGACTTTGCCAGGGAAAAAAGTTCCGCTAAAAACTCCGGCTGAGCAAGGGGTTCGCCGCCTGTAGCGGTTATACCGCCGGATTTCAGGAATTCCTTGTAGGAATCGTACTCCGCCATAAGTTCCTCCGCAGTAACCTCTTTGCCGCCCTCAAACCGCCATGTATCGGGGTTATGGCAGTACTTGCACCGCATGGGACATCCCTGGAAGAACACCACATATCTTACGCCTGGCCCGTCAACAGTACCAAAGCTTTCGGTTGAATGAATATAACCTTTCATATGTATCACCTCAAAAAGGGCAGCCCAAATGGACTGCCCCTTGTTAACTAATTAAATCAGCCGTTCTTCTTCTTAGCCTCAATCTCGGCAAGAGCATCCTTGCGTGAGAGGTTGATTCTGCCCTGAGAGTCGATCTCAGTAACCTTAACCACGATCTCGTCACCGATAGAAACGATGTCCTCGACCTGCTCAACTCTTGACTTGTCAAGCTTGGAGATGTGAACCAGTCCGTCAACGCCGGGAACGATTTCAACGAATGCGCCGAAGCTCATGATTCTAACGACCTTACCTCTGTAGATAGCGCCTACTTCAGGGCCGTTAGCGATAGTCTCAACGATCTGGAGAGCCTTTCTTGCGTTAGCGCCGTTTACGCCGCTGATGAATACGTTACCCTCGTCGTTGATGTCAATCTTAACTTCGCAGTCAGCAGAGATCTTCTGGATAACCTTACCGCCAGAACCGATGACCTCACGGATCTTCTCAACGGGGATCTTTGTCTGGAGCATCTTGGGAGCGAACTCGTTAACTTCCTTACGGGGAGCTGGGATAGCCTTGAGCATGATCTCGTCAAGGATATAGATACGAGCCTTTCTTGTCTTTTCAAATGCTTCCTTGATGATAGCAGGAGTAAGACCGTCAACCTTGATATCAACCTGGATAGCAGTGATACCCTTGTGAGTACCGCCTACCTTGAAGTCCATATCACCGAAGAAGTCCTCAAGACCCTGGATATCTACCATAGTCATGAACTCATCGCTGTCGGGCTTAGTAATAAGACCGCAGGAGATACCTGCAACAGGTGCTTTGATCGGAACGCCAGCGTCCATAAGAGCCAGAGTTGAACCGCAGATAGAGCCCTGTGAAGTTGAACCGTTGGAGGAGAGTACCTCAGAAACGA
>CAMOEP010000036.1 GCA_946612185.1 uncultured Ruminococcus sp. | reverse complement strand
GCATAGGTGACATGGTTGAGCAGGGGTACTGTCGGCGGACTATCCCGGCAGCACAGACCGCCGCAGGTATAGGTTGTCCGTATGTGCTTGAGGGGAACGTAAGTTCCGGAACTGTGCCGCTTACCGCCGGAAACCGCAGCCGTCTGGAGTTCGAGTGGGCGTTCGGAGAACGTGCGGACGAGGTAATGGAGCGGTATGCGCAGAAGCTTCTGGAGAACATCGACCCGGAGGCGGACTCCGCAAAGCAGCTTGACGTGATACTCCACACCGACAACCTCTGGAAGGATATCGGGGTGCTTGACCAGGAGGAGATGCTTGACCATTTGCAGACTCACCGGAGGGAGATTGCGGAGAAGCTGAAGCTGTCGCCGGGAGCGGTGGACGAGGCGATAGAGAACCGTAAGCTGAAGCTTGCCCAGCGGCTTGAAAAGAGTGACCCACGGGCGTTCCGGTCGCTGAGGGAGCATACCAGGCGGTTCGAGGAGATACTGAAAAAGCGTGATCCGGAGCGATACGACGAGTTTATACGCCGCCGTAACGAAGCTGCCGGGCATCTGAGCCGGATACACCCGGAGTACCGGGAACTTATCAGTGAACTCTACGACGAAAATGACGAATAATAGCGAAAAAAAGGTCTTATCCGTGCCGTGCGGACAAGACCTTTTTGTTATTTGTTGAAAACTTTTCTTGCGCTCTGGATAAACTTCATATCCTCGTCAGAAAGGCGGATATTGGACTTCACCTGCTTACCGTCGGAGGAGATCACGCTTATCTCGATGATATCGCCCTCGGTTACGTTCCTTGCGGCGACCTTGCAGAACTGGAAGAACTTGGGGTGGCGGTGGAGGAAGTCCTTTAGCTGGGGGAAAAGGTTGGCGAAAAGAATAGGATTCATAGAAATTCTCCTTACATAGTTGATGTTTAATACTATTATATCCCATAAAACGCAGCCTGTCAAGGCTTGTTGAATAATGGTGCAAAAGAGCGAAAACTGTTGACAATTTTCACAAAAAGTGGTATAATTATGGACATAAATGACGAAAGAGGGATGCGGAATGCGTGAAAAATTTATCATAGTATCGCAGCTCAACGGCTCTGAACTTCTTCGGCTTCTGGCACGAAAAGGCAAGAGTTCGCTTGGCTTGCGGATAATGTCTCCGGTGGAACTTGCGGAGTATGCACTTATGCGCACAGGGGTGTCAGTTCCGGAAAAGTACATAAGAAACGGCGACCAGATTGCACTGGTGTACAGCTTTTTGAATAATATTGCTTACTTCCGGAAATCGTCGTTCAATGATGCCCGGAACATATGCAACGGGCTGTCTGATATACGTTACCAGCTTATAGGCAATGAAGCAGAGCAGATGAGTGAGTTTCTGAATAATGCGGAATTTCCGGAAATTGGCACAGCGTTGCTGCAAGTATATGAGCAGTATATCAGACTGCTTGAAACCAGGGGACTTATAGACTGTCAGCAGCTTATAAGGCGTGCGGCATCATTCTGCAAATGTATTGATGCGGATTTTATTGCTATAGAGGAATACCCACTTTTACCGCTTGAGAAAAAACTCCTTGACACTGTTTCCGGCGGCAAGACAGAGGTTGTGGATATGTGCGGACTGCTTGGGGTGAGCCCTTGTCAGGTCGTGCCAGAGGACATAACCAGTGCATACGGAACAGCAAATGAGGTGGAGGACATTTTTGCCCGGATTTTTCGGGAAAAACTGCCGCTTGACAACTGCATTATCGCAGTCACGGACATGGCGAAGTACTCCCAGTACATAAGCGACACCGCAAGCAGGCTGGGACTTAAAGTCACCTTTGGCGGCGGTATCCCGGTGACGAATTCGCTCCCGGCAAGACTTCTGCGGAACTACCGGACGTGGGAAACCACCGGCTGCTGCGGAATTGATGCGCTGAGGGAAATGGTTCTGGACGTTTCCTTCGACAGCGATAAGCTTCGTGAAAAACTTGGCATCGACTGGAAAACGTTTCATGCGCTGATAGTTTCCGCCGGAAATCTGCGGCTTTCCACCGACCAGGAAACCAACCGCAAGCGCCTTGAGAATTACCGGCGTGCATACCCGGAAAATGCCGAAACTGCGTCGGTTCTGGCGACTCTTGCAGGGGAGTTTGAGCAGGGCTGCGGCTATATCGTCAGCGAGTACGCCGTTTGCCGTCAGGGGCAGTACAAGTCCCTCGACCGGGCGGCATCGACCATGTTCCGGCGTGAACTGGAAGCGTACCACAGGTTCTCCGGCGAGCCTGAGTCGGACATGATACCGGAACTTCTGAAAAGGAGCGTAATGGCAGGACTCAGTGAACCTGGTTGTCTCTATGTGGCGGACATTTCCGGTGCTGCTGCAAGTCTCCGGGAGAATATTTTCGTCGCCGGACTTTCTGCACAGCTATTTCCCGGAACACCTTCGGAGAACTGCCTTATTACCGACAACGACTTTCTGCGCCTTGACAATGAAAATGTTCCGACCTCGATAAATCTTGTAAAACAGCGAAGCAAACAGCTTGATACTCTCCTGGAAACTGCCGCCGCAGCCGGTTTGCGTATATGGATCTCTTTCACTGGATTTGACACCGCCGAACTGAAAGAGGAGAATCCCTCATCTGCGGTATTTGAGCTGCTCCGGCAGAAGTGTCCGTCAATCACGGACATGGAGAAGCTTATGCAGAACGTCCGCACGGTTGGATTTTTCGACAGCGGCATCTCTGTTTCCGACCGCATCGGACAGGCAGTCCTAAGCGGCAAGAACGTTGACTATTCACCGGCAGAACTCAGCGAATGTACCAAAGAAGTCAACGTTGACAGGTGCTTTTCGCCCACGGATATGGTGGACTTTGTCGCCTGCCCACGTTATTTCTGGTTCACAAGGATTCTCCGCATGACCACCAGCGATACCGACGACCCGTACACGGTCATCAGCCCGGCAATTACCGGAAATCTCATTCACGAACTGCTCGACACCGCCTCGAAGGAGAACCTGACCCGGAGCGCCTTCAACAGCCTTGCGGAGCGGACTTTTGACAGCTATCTGGCGCTTCGTCCGCCGATCATACCCTCGCTTGTGAAGAAGAACCGTGACACGTTCCTGCGGCTTGCAAACGCCGGTTTCAAGTACATCATGAATTCCGAAAGTCTCCTTACCGAGGAGATGATAGACCCCGTAAAACTGGGAAATATCACCATTCGTGGAATCCCTGACCGCCTTGAAAAGAGCGCCGACGGCAAAACTGTCATCGCTGACTACAAGAGCGGCTGGGTCATTCGCCACGATTCCGAGGACACAAGAACCTGTATCCAGGCGCTTCTGTACGCCATGATGCTCCGGGAGAGCCAGGGTATCAATGTGGATAGCTGCGAGTACAGGTACTTGCGGTTTGATTCCACCGTAAACTGCGATTTTACGCCAGAAAATGAAGCTGAGGTCATGGCTGTTCTGGAGGAAGCCGCTGAGGATATCAGTAACATCAGTTTCCCGGCTTCGGGCAATTGCAAAAAATGCAGCTTCAGCTATTTATGCAAAAAGGAGGGCGTGCGATGAGCATGGATATGGACAATCTGGCGAGACAGCGCATACTTACCGAGACTGACCGTAACTTCTTCGTGGAGGCGGGCGCAGGTTCGGGAAAAACGACCCAGCTTGTGGGACGAATGGCGGCAATGGTCGCAAACGGCATCGACATCGGCAAAATATGCGCAATAACCTTCACTAAACCGGCTTCGAGGGAGTTCTACCAGCGCTTTCAGGAACTCCTGACCCAGCTTTCAAACGAGGGCGAAACTGAGCTGATACGCACACGCTGCCGTGCGGCTCTCGAAAATATCGACCTGTGTTTTATGGGAACTATCGACTCCTTCGCCCACCTTATTCTCCATGAGCATCCGGCGGCGGCAGGTATCCCCTCGGATTCCACCGTTATCAGCAAGGAACAGGCTGCGGCGGCGTACAGGCGTGAGTATTCCCGGATAGCCGGCGGCGGATACGGCGTGGAGCTTGCGGAGAAATGCGAGCTGTTCCGCCGTTTTCAGGACGATCCGGAGTGGATGTTCAGCGACGTTATCGGGTCGTATATGTCCATGCGCAGTTCGGAGGTGGTCTGCGAAAAACCGGGCAGCAGCGACATCGACAGCATATTCGCTGACAGCAAAAGTTCTCTGCTCAGGTCGCTGAAAAAGGTCATGGAGCGCAAGGAGAACTGGTCTGACCTGAAAACTCTCCTTCCGAAAAATGCTGCTTTGGAGAAGAATTACGGTATTCTGTGCGGTTCGTGGAACGACCGCCCCGGCGAGGTCGCTGCCGCCCTGAAAGCGATAGACGGCTTCCGGTATGTGGGGGAGGCTGCGGAAATTGATGCGGAAAATTCGGGTGTCTTTAAGGAAAAAGTCATAAAGAATGTGACTTATCAGGTGCTTGATATTGCGGATTCCGAAATGGTCAGCTATATTTTCCGCCTGCAATACGCCGCAACTGTTGACTTTCTGGTAAGTGCTGCTGACGCAATTGCAGGGCATATGCGTGAAATGGGCGAACTGACGTTCTTTGACTACAAGCTGTATCTGCGTGATATGCTCCGTGCGGACGCTTCCTCCGGCGGCAGACTGATCCGCCACATCAGCAGCCGCCATAGCTTCTTCCTCATCGACGAATTCCAGGATACCGACCCCATGCAGGCGGAGATATTCTTCTACCTTGCCGCTGAAAAGCCAGTCCCGAAATGGCGTGACTGCGTGCCACGACCTGGCTCGCTGTTCATTGTCGGTGACCCGAAGCAGTCCATTTACCGCTTCCGTGGGGCAGATGTGAGGGCGTTCTCGCAGGTTCGTGAGATATTCAGAAACGGGGCAGGGGACGTGCTTGAACTTACCCGGAACTACCGCAGTACGCCGCTTCTGAAGAATTGGTTCAACCGTGTATTCCCGGAGCTTCTGCCGGAGGATACTGACGACCAGCCGAAGTTTTCGCCAATACCTCAGGACGTTCAGGAAACTCCCGGCAACGTGCTGACAGGCGTGTGGAAGTATCCCGTGACCCTTGACAGAGTAACATTGCTGGACGACAGTCAGCAGGTGGGCAAGATAATAGCTTCTCTGGTGGGAAACCCGGAAAAGCTTATAATATCGCCAAAAGACAACGTTCTGCGCCAGATCCGCTACAGCGATATAATGGTAATAGTCCGCACAAAAAGCAGTACAGTCAGCTTCATGCGTGAATTTGCCGCCCATGGTATTCCATCGGTGGTGGAGGGCAAGATAGAGTTCGTGAACTGTATTGCGCTGGAAAAAATGGCTCTGGTAATGGAATTCATGGCAGCGCCCACCGATGCGAAAACGGTCTACGGAGTGCTTACAAGCGAACTTTTCGGCATCACCGACAAGCATATCGCTCTGCACGTCACCACCGGCGGAAAGCTGAGTATCAGTTCTGAAAAAAGCGATGCGGAGGAAGTGAACCATGCCCTGAACGAACTTGGGAAACTTACCGGTGCGGTGTATGGCAAGTCACCGGCAGCGGCGTTTTCTATCGCAATGGATAAGCTGGAACTGTTCAGCCATGTCAGCACTGACCAGCTTGAGTACCTGTATTTCGCCCTGGAACTTCTCCGGGATGCGCAGCTATCCGGCGAAGTCATCGGCATGAAGGACGCTGCGGTATTTATCCGGGAACTTTACTCCAAGTCCGACAAAGAGCGCTGCATCTGTCTCAGCCGGAACACCGACCGGGTGCATATCGCAAACCTCCACAAGGTCAAGGGACTGGAAAAGCCGGTGGTCATTCTTGCAGAGCCGAGGGAGAAGAACTACCAGGCTTCAAGACGTGAGGAGCATACCGAAAACGGCGATGTTACGAAGATTTTCAAGGTCAAGGGAAAGTCGAAGGTCTACTGCGTGACAGCCATGTTCCCGGAGGAGGAGAAGGCTGAGGCACAAAGTATCGAAGCCGAGAAACTGCGGCTTTTGTACGTCGGTGCGACCCGTGCAAGAAACGTTCTGATAGTGTCTGAGGCGGTGAAAAAGTCCGACGGAAGCCGGGGAAACTGTATCCCACATGAGCAGCTTCTACAGTATATTGATGACGTTTACCCTGTTCCGGAGAATTATCCTGACAGTGATGCTGATGATCCGCATATCTCTGCGGAGATGATTTACAAGGAGTCCAAGGGGGATAGTGCTTTCAATGATGCGGCACTCACCGGAAAGACATATAATTTGTGCAGACCGAGTCAGATACGCCTGAAGCCAGTCACCGTCAGCGAAAATGCCCCTGATGACGAGCCGGAAAAGGAGTCACGCACCGACGCTGCCCTCATGGGAACAATGGTACACAAGCTTATGGAGTGGCTCGTCCTGTCCGGGAAAACCGGCGACTATAGCGGAATAATCAGCGATATCCTGGAAAAATATGATGCGTCAGACGAGTATACTGCGATGCTGATGAAGGTGTGCAAGACCCTTGAAAACGGCGGATATCCCCAGGAAAACGGTATGCCGGCGGACATTCTTGCGGAAGTTTCCAGTGCGCAGGAGGTAGGCTGCGAAGTACCGTTCTGTTACAGCGAGAACACCGCCGCTGGAGAAGTCCTCTGGAACGGCGTTATTGACCTTGTATACAAAAAGGGCGATAAATGGCGCATTGTGGACTATAAAACCAACGAGACAGGCGAGGGGCTGGACGTGAAGTACTCCCCGCAGCTTGAAGCCTACCAGAAGGCGTTCAGACTTATGACCGGCGAGGAAGCTGATACGTTCATCTATCATATTGACCTGAAATAGGGCGTGTCAACACGCCCTAATACAAAATCCCCCTGAAACGGCTTTGTTTAGCCAGATCAGGGGGATTTTGTTTTGTGGTATTATTTATCAGTATTAGAACCGCTGAGACAACTGAAAGCGTTCTCAACGATCTTCTCGTCGGGAGCTTTAGTAAATGAGCTGACAATGGGAACGATGATAATGGAAATAATCATAGCGAATGCGCCGGCGTTGATAGGGGAGAGAAGCTGGAGGGGGCAGTTCATGTCGATAACTGCCTGTCTTACGCCGGAAAATGCAGGGATACCCAGGCTGAACAGCATCATGTGAAGTATTGTGATGCCCAGACCTGTTGCAAAGCTTGCCCATACAGCCGCAGGAGTTGCCTTTTTCAGGAACAGACCGTAAAGGAACGGGCCAAGGAATGCACCTGACAGAGCGCCCCAGGAGTAGGACATCAGTGTTGAGATAGATGCGTTCTTATTGCAGGCGATGATAACGGAAATAAGCAGGAAAACTGCGATGAATATACGCATTGTCACCATCTGTTTCTTATCGTCAAAGTCTTTGACTCTTGGCTTGATAAGGTCATTTGTCAGAGTTGAACTTGAAGTAAGTACCAGGGAGGAGAGTGTGGAAAGTGAAGCGGAAAGAACCAGCACCACAAGCAGTCCGATAAGGATATTCGGGAGCGCCTGGTGAACCAGTGCCGGAACCATAGTATCATAAACAGGCTTGTTGTTCACAGTCTCGATGAAAGCCCTGTCGGTCACATCAGGGTCGAGAGTGCAGTACAGACGGACGAAACCGCCCATGAAGTAAGAACCGCCGGCAACTACCAGAGCAAAGAAAGTGGAGATTATAGCGCCCTTTCTGATTGCCTGCTCGTCCTTTATAGCGTAGAACTTCTGAACCATCTGCGGCAGACCCCAAGTACCAAGAGAAGTAAGCAGAACTACGCCCAGAAGGTTCAGCGGGTCAGGACCGAACAGCGAGCCGAGAGTACCGGTATTTCCCTTATCATCGGGAATAAGGTCAAGAGCCGCAGTTGCAGCGGAGAATCCGTCCTTCTTGCTGACAGTAAGACCCACAACGGTAGCGATACCGATGAGCATGATAATGCCCTGGAAGAAGTCGTTGAGAGCAGTAGCCTTGTAGCCGCCCAGGATAACGTAAACAGCGGAAAGAAGTGCCATGCATATGATAATGATAACAGCGCCGTTTTCGCCCAGGTCAAAGACCATTCCGAACAGTCTGGAAAGACCATTGTAAACGGAAGCAGTGTAGGGGATAAGGAACACAAAGACTATCAGCGCCGAAGCAGTCTTGAGCGTCTTTGAGTCAAAGCGATGCTCGAAGAACTCCGGCATAGTTTTAGCGCCGATATGGTTGGTCATAAGACGAGTCCGGCGGCCAAGCAGGAAGAAGGGGATAAGGCTGCCGATGATAGCGTTTCCGATTCCGACCCAGGAAGCGGACGTACCGTAGATCCAGCCGAACTGACCAGCGTAACCGATGAAAACAACGGCGGAAAAGTAGGTCGTTCCGTAGGAGAAAGCGGTCAGCCATGAGCCGACGCTTCTGCCGCCGAGCATGAAGTCAGCAGCGGACTTGGTGCGTCTGGAAGTGTAGATACCGATAGATACCATGATTGCAACATAGATAAAAAGTATCAGGAATGTTGCGGTTTTTGAAGTCATGTAATTCACGCCTTTCGTAAGGATTTTTGAAGTTAAAACTGTAATGCTTTAACCTGATAAAGCACTTATTATTATAATATATATCACAGTAATTGTCAACGGTTTTTGGCAAATTTTAAAGAATTAACCATTAGCCGGAAATAACAAGTCTAAATCTGACTGATAGCTGCGATGCAACAATTGATTAAATGAAAAAATATAATAAATAATCCTTGACAATACCAGAAAAATGTGATATAATATTTCAGGTAACGAGGTGTGGCTCAGTTTGGTAGAGTACTACGTTCGGGACGTAGGGGCCGCAGGTTCAAATCCTGTCACCTCGACCAGCAATAAATGGCTTAGGTTCGTTAAATGCCGAATCTAAGCCATTTTTCGTTACCGCCATTTTCTTGGGTATGCAGTGATTTTCGTAAAAAAACGGCCTTTTTCGCAAAAGTGCCAACTGAAAATGCCAACTGGGAACAACGCAGAATAGGGCTAAATCCCTGCTAAGGCAGAAAAAGTGCCAACTGGATTTTTAATGTAAAATATGCAAACGATAGTATGTTTTACTATTAACTATAAAGTATTCTGTAATTCTTGCAATTTTCCCTCAGATATGGTATACTAATTAAAAAGCAAAGGTGGGTGAACTTATGATGAAGCGTTTCAATATTACAGGCTCTTGCATACCTGAGATGCACTACATGGTAGATATCAGCCAGAGACTTGCGGAAATTAAGGCAATGATTGACAACGGCGACTACTTTATTATCAATCGTGGCCGTCAGTACGGCAAGACCACTACTCTCAGCAGTCTGAAAAAGTATCTCGCAAAAGACTACAACGTAATCAGTCTCGACTTTCAGAACATGGAGAGCGATGATTTCTCAAGTTCATCCAGTTTCAGTATTGCCTTCTCTCAGGAGCTTTTAGACTCCTTTGACGATACTGTTGAGATATCACAGGAACGCCTTGCATTTTTTGAGGATACCGCAAACGGTAAGCCCACAAGAATGTCGATGCTGTTCCGCAATATCAGCAAGTGGTGCGAGGAAAGCCGCAAGCCGCTGGTAATGATGATAGACGAGGTTGACAGCGCCTCTAATAATCAGGTGTTCCTTGACTTCCTCTCTCAGATTCGTGCCGCTTATCTGAAGCGTAACGAAAAACCTACCTTTCAGTCCGTTATTCTTGCTGGAGTATATGATATCCGCAATCTGAAGCTGAAAATGCGTGACGAATCGGAGCATAAGCATAACAGTCCGTGGAACATAGCTGTTGAGTTCAATATTGACATGACCCTGAGTGCTGACGGCATTGCAGGTATGCTTTCCGACTACGAAAATGACAAGCATACTGGAATGGATATTGCTTCAATGTCTCAGCTTATCTATGACTACACATCGGGCTATCCTGTTCTTGTATCGAATATATGCAAGATAATTGATGAGGAGCTTCACGACTGGACTAACAACGGTGTTGTCAGCGCCGTAAATAAGATCCTCAGCATGAATACTCCGCTGTTTGAGTCCCTTATCAACAAACTGGAAGACTACCCCGAAATGAAAAAGAGCCTTTATCAGGTTCTGTCAAACGGTGAAAAAGTAACCTATAATCCCGACCATGAACCGACAAAACTGCTTATGATGTTCGGTTTTGTGAAAGTCGTGGATAATTCTGTTGTTATCGCCAACAGGATATTTGAGACAAGACTGTACAATGATATGCTTACTTCTGAGGAGATGAAAGCTACTCCTATCGCAAAGGCAGGCATATTTGACAAGCCTGAATTTGTAAAGAATGGTATACTTGATGTTGAACTCATTCTTTCAAAGTTTTCCGAGCATTTCAAGGAGATATACGGCGATAAACCACAGAGGTTCATTGAAGAAAACGGCAGAAAGTGTTTTCTCATCTATCTGCGCCCCATTATTAACGGTATAGGTAATTACTACATCGAGGCTCAAACCCGTGATAACCGTCGCATGGATGTTGTAATCGACTATCTCGGAAAGAGATATATAATAGAACTGAAGATATGGCATGGTGAGAAGTATAACAGCGATGGTGAAAAACAGCTTGCCGATTATCTTGACTCTTTCGGCTTAAAGAAAGGCTATCTGCTCACATTCAGCTTCAATGCCGACAAAGAAGCAGGCATACGAACAGTGAAATTCGAGGATAAGACCCTTATTGAAGCTATCATATAAAAAATAAAGTCCGTGAGTGTATCACGGACTTTTTCTCATATCAACTCTCTTGCTCGATTACCTTATTCCAGTATTCATCAATGATACTGTCGGCTTTCCTGCGCTCGCTGTCAAAAGTCTCCTGATATACATTCTTATAAACGTCGGGAGTACTCCAGCCGCCCATTTCCATAGCATACTTCTCAGGCACATTGAGCATAGCAGCAGTACTTGCAAAAATGTGACGGCAGTCATGAAAGTGTATATCTTCAATGCCGTTGGCCCTGAGCAGTTTCTTGAATCTCTTTCTTATGGTATTTGGAGTAACATTAAGTATGCGATCAGTTTCTTTTCTGTGAGGGATAGCTTCGATAAGCTGATAGATATGTATGGGGAGGTTTACGCTGCGGACACTCTTCTCAGTTTTACAGTGGTCAATCTCTGCCCAGCCATTGTCAACCTTAACTATTTCACGTCTGATATACAAACACTGACGTTCGGCATCTACATCATTGAACTGTAAACCTGCAACTTCTCCGATACGCAGTGACAGCCACATTGCAAGAAGTACTGGAAGTTCACTGTCAGTACCTTTAACGATTCGATAGACCTCGTTTGCCGTAGGCAGCTTTCGTTCTCTTATTTCTTTCTTTGGAAGTCGGACACTTGACAGATTCAGGTCTATGTCATTAGCATTCAGCACCGCCCTGAGGAATCCATAGGCATTCTTGATAGACTTATAGCGCAGTCTCTGCGCATCCATATTGATGGCCATTTGTATTTCTTTAGAGGTAAGTTCTTCCAGCTTTATGTCCATAATGTACTGTAATCTGTTGCGTGTTATCTCTCTATAATTACAGAGAGTTGTCGGCTCTAATACTTGGCTTCTGCTCTCAATAAAGTCAAGCATTGCTTCTCTGACGGTATAGGCTTTATTCGCCTCCTCTTCACGGTCAATAAGCCACTTGTTAGCCTTGATAATTACTTCTTCGGGAGAATCACCTGTTATCTTGGCTTTCTTTCTGTGGCGGCCGCAGCCATCAGATACCCATGTATAAAATCGACCACTGTCAGTCTGCGAAATATTGAATTTCTTTTTAAGATTCTTTGTATTCTTCATATTTTCTCCTTTCACTGGTATGGACGGACTTGATTTACAAGCCCGTCCTTTTGTTTTACGCTGCTGACATGAAATCGCTAAGCGATAATTCAGCTGCAAATAAGAATGAATCTATTGCCTTTAATGTTACATTGCTTGGATCTTTATCATAATTTTGCAGTGTACGTGTACTGCATCCAAGATATACTGCAAGCTCTTCATCACTGATATCGTGAAGATTCTGCCAATAACGAATCTTACACCAGATAGATTTCTGAAGCGGTATGCGTTTAACTTTACCTTTTGCAGCCATATTCTGTCCTCCTTTCATAGTTATAATATATAATCATTATTCTTGGATTTTTGCAATCTCATAGACTCTGCGCTCAGGCATTAACTGCTCGTCAATCCCTGCAAAGCCTAATATTATATTAATAGTAGGTATTTGGAGGTTAGTTCTTATCTCCTTTGAGTAGCCGCCTGTCTTGTTGCAGGCAGTTGTCAGATCATCTTTTAGGCATCTCAGTGCATCGGCATCCAGGGCAACCGCATGAAAAGATCAGGATAATTTATTCAGAATGACGGAACA
>CAMOEP010000035.1 GCA_946612185.1 uncultured Ruminococcus sp. | reverse complement strand
TTTTCGGTGTTGAGCCCCCCAACTTCGTTGAGCTGGTAGTTACTCAGACTGACCCCGGCTTCAAGGGCGATACTGCTACAAATGCTACAAAGCCCGCTACTCTTGAGACTGGCGCAGAGATCAAAGTTCCCCTGTTCATCAACGAGGGCGAGAAGATCCAGGTAGATACAAGAACCGGCGAGTATATGTCAAGAGCATAATCAAAGTATACATCAGTTCTTTCCGGAAGGAGGAGTTTTTATGAAGCTTACAGAAAAAATGTCTTACCTCAAGGGTCTTATCGACGGTCTTGAGATCGACACAACAACTAAGGAGGGCAAAGCCCTTACAGCTATGGCTGACGTTATGAGCGAGCTGGTCATCTACGTTGATGATCTTCAGTCACAGGTTGACGAGCTTACTGAGCTTTGCGATATCCTGGACGAGGATCTGGGTCTTGTAGAGGAAGATTTCTATCAGGACGAGGATTTTAGCTGCGGTGACTGCGAAGGCTGTTATGACGACGATGATGAGGACGAGTATGACGACGATGATGACGATGACTTCGACCTCGACGACGATGAGCTTTACGAAGTTACCTGTCCTTCCTGCGGAGACACTATCCTCATTGACGAGGGAATGATCGAGGAAGGCTCTATCAACTGCCCTAACTGCAACGAGCTGCTTGAGTTCGACTGCGATGATCTTACAATTGAAGATTTTGAGGAAGCAGAGGAGTCTGACGAGGACTAATTTCAGAACTATGTGCGGACGGGGGTCTATCTCCGTCCGTTTTTTTTACAGTATTTAATTGTTTGAATTTTTAGCGATTATTAATAAATCTTTGATTTGTTGAAATATAAACTAAAATGTAAGTATATTGGGTGAAAAATATTGTGATAAATTGATAGAGGTAAACAGTATGGATCTGATAAGACAGCACCAACTGGATATTATGCTTATGCTCAGCGGTGTGTGCTTCGCTGTGTCATTTTTTGGGTTGTGGACACATGAAGTGTCAAAAACTAAGCGGATATCGCTGTTTCTCATGGGCGTAAGTGCGGCGATACTCCTGCTTTCAGACCGGTTCGCATATATCTACCGTGGAGATGTGAGCGATGTCGGCTACTGGATGGTCAGAATATGCAATTTTCTGGTATTCTACCTCACTCTGTTCATCCTGCATACATATAATATGTACCTGACGGATTTCTTCAAGAATGAAGTGGGGATAAATAAAGCACCTATACGATTGCGTATCGCTGAACTGATTTCCGGTATCGGTGAGTTAATGGTCATAATCAGCCAGTTCACCGGATTCTATTACACCTTCGACGAGAATAACTGCTACCAGCGGGCGGTAGGTTTCCCGGTGTGTTATGTGATACCACTGTTGATATGGGTGATACAGCTTACCCTGATAATCCAGTACTACAAGCAGATGGACAACCTTATGCGCATCACCCTGACGGTATTCACCAGTGTGCCGCTTATTGCGTCGCTGATCCAGATATTCACCTACGGCTTATCGCTGACGAATATGACTATGGTGGGACTGATAGTCATGCTCAGGGTGATAGAGGTGAATAACACCAGCCAGCAGCTTATCCTCGCTGATAAGCACGAAAAGGAGCATCTCCTCCAGGAACAGGAGAATATGCGCCTTATGGTCAAGGAAACTGCTTACGCCCTTGCGGAGGCTATCGAAGCTAAGGACAAGTACACCCACGGTCATTCTTCACGAGTTGCGCAGTACTCCGTAATGATCGCAAAAGCCGTGGGTAAAAGCGAGGAGGAGTGTCAGAATATTTACCTTGCAGGTATGCTCCATGACGTTGGAAAGATAGGCGTTCCGGAGAATATAATCAACAAGGACGGCAAGCTTACGGACGAGGAGTTCAGCGTGATAAAGACCCACCCGGTCATCGGAAACCAGATACTCCAGAAAATAAGCAAAAATCCCTCCCTCAGCATCGGCGCTCATTACCACCATGAACGCTACGACGGTAAGGGTTATCCCGAAGGTCTGAAAGGGGAGGAGATACCGGAAATTGCCCGGATAATTGCGGTCGCTGATGCCTATGACGCAATGACATCTAAACGAAGCTATCGTGACTTGCTGCCCCAGGACGTGGTGAGAGATCAGATAGTCAAGGGCGTGGGGACGCAGTTCGACCCGCAGTTCGCCAAAATAATGCTTGAACTGATCGACAGTGATACCGACTATTCTATGCATGAATGAGCCGAGGAGGTAATATGTACAATATCAAACCGGAGCGTGGCAGATGAAAAAGCGAATATTTGATATAATCCAGATCGGTCAGAAAGGCGATATGCCGAGTATGCTGTTCGACTGGTTCATAGTCGTGGTAATAATCCTTAACGTTCTGTCCATGTTTCTTGAAACATTTGATGGTTTAGCGCCGTTTTATGGGCTGTTTAAGGCAGTCGAGGACATAACCGTGGTAATATTCTGCATCGAGTACGCCCTGCGCATCTGGACGGCGGAGTACCTGTATCCGAACCTGAGCAAGGGAAAGGCGAAAGTGAGGTTTCTGGTGTCCTACGACGGAGTAGTTGACCTGCTGACCATTCTCCCTTTCTTCTTCCTGAGCGGATTTATAGTGTTCCGAATGTTGCGGGTCGTGCGGATATTCCACCTTTTCCGCATCAATGCGCAGTATGACTCATTCAACGTCATAACCACTGTACTCTACGAAAAGCGCAACCAGATACTTTCGTCAGTGTTCATAATCGTGATACTGATGCTTGCATCGTCGCTTTGTATGTACAACGTGGAGCATACCGCCCAGCCATACGTTTTCCGGAACGCCTTTTCGGGAATATGGTGGAGTATGTCAACTCTGCTGACCGTCGGCTACGGCGATATCTACCCGGTAACGGTGCTTGGCAAGACGATGGCGATATGCATCGCATTCCTGGGCGTGGGAGTAGTTGCTATACCCACCGGTATCATCAGCGCCGGATTTGTTGAGCAGTACTCCAAAAAAGCGGCAGAGCAGGAGAAGTTCAACGATATCGAGGAACTGGGCGAGATACTGGTAACGCCGGAAAGCGAACTCTGCGGCAAGACTATCGAGGAGGTTCAGCAGACCTACGATATGCGGATACTTGTGGTACTCCGTGGCGATATGACGGTCTTGGCGGCGGCAAACCTGAAACTTTGCGAGAACGATATCTTAGTAGCTGCTTCGGAACGTATGCTGAAAGTAGAATAAATATTTGAAAAAACATTTCTTCAAAAAAGATCCCCCTGATATGGCGCAAAACTTCAACGCTGTATCAGGGGGATATTTATGCCGGGGAAAGTGGGTTCGAGGATAGAATCAACCCAATTTAGAATAAGTTTTAGCCGTAAACTTCTCGCCGTTAACGAGGAAACGCTTGTGAGTACCCTCACCGATAGTTCCGGACTGGTCTTCGGCGGTAACCTTGAACACGATCTCTCTGCCGTTGACTTCGGTAACGCAGGCATCAGCAGTAACGGTCATACCCTTGGGAGTGGCGGCGATATGCTTCACATTCATCTCAGTACCGACGGTAGTTTCGCCCTCCTCGATGAACTGTTCCATGCACTTGCAGGCAGCCTTTTCCATAAGCATCACCATTTCGGGAGTAGCAAAGACCTCAAGGCTTCCGCTGCCCACATTCACGGCAAGATTCTGGTCATTAACGGTAAGTTCAGCGCTTGCGCAAGCACCGATAGTAACATCTTTCATAAAGTTCTCCTTAATCGTTTTTACTTGTTTCCAGCACTTCCTCCGGAATCGGGCAAGGTGACATTACCTCACCGATAACACGGTCATAGGTCAGCACGTTCAGCTCGTCGTTTTCGGGGATAGAGCTGTCGAAGTTAGTGGAATATATCGGGCAGGTATCCATGAAGTTCATCATTTTCTCGATAAAAGCATCGTGAGGAGCGTCGATAATATTCATCAGCACATAGGGCATATAGAAGAAGGAAACCTCCTTATCGGGGACTGTTGAATAGTCCGCATCGTAGTTGCTCCAGATGAAGTACTTCTGCTCATAGAGGACGCTGCAATTGTCGCCGTTCAGGTCGAGTTTGTTGTACACGCTTGTTTCACCACGGAGGGAGGGGAAGTGGTCGCCCACGAAGAATACCAGAGTAGGCTCATCGACTTCCTTCAGCTTCTCCAGGAACACTGTCAGTCCCTCGTTGGTATGATGAATCCAGTCGAGGTAGTTGCCGAACTCGTCGGTAGGGTCTTCGCCCTGGTCGTATGGCTGGTGGTTCTGCATAGTAGTAGTGTGGATATATATAGGCTGGTCGGTGGTATTGATAAGGTCGAGAAGCTGGTTATAGACGGTGCTGTCGTCCACATAAGTGCCATAATGCTCGATGGGGACGGTGAAGTCAGTCTTGCCGGTCTGGTCGTCGTGGAATATCATCTTATCAAAGCCGAATTCGCTGTATATCCTTGATCTGCTGTAGAAGCTGCTGAGGAAGGGGTGAACATAAGCGGTAGAGTAACCCCAGCTTTTGTAGTACTGAGCGAGGGCAGGCTGTTCACGTTCTGCCAGGTCACGCTGAGGCATATTCGGGGTATTCAGACCTCTTACGGGCAGACCGAAAAGCAGCTCGAACTCGGATCGAACAGTCCAGCTTGCGTATGTAGGGGAAATAGCCACGCCGCCGATGCCTTCGCTTGCAGCCTTGTCGAAGCCTTCGTAAATGCTGTCAGGAACGTCGAGCTGGTCGAACACACGGAAATCCGCATAGGACTCACTCATAATAACGAGAACATTTGGCTTGACACCGCCGTTGAAGTCCTCAGAAACGTCGATATTCACGTCAGTGATCTCGTCCACGAACTCCTCGTTGTAGTTTTCCGGCTCAGTGAGGCGGTTTGCAAAGCTTTCGGAAGCAGTCTGCACGATGAAAGCCAGGAAGCTGTTGGAGTTGAACTTTTCGTTGAGTATAAAAGCGTTAGTAGCGGCAGTAGTGTCCAGTTTGAAGAAGTTGTACACCGGGTTATAGAATCCGGGAACGACGATAAGTCCCGTACCCACAACTACGCAGGAAAGAGCAGCGATCATGCGTTTCATGCCGATATTCCGGGGAAGTCTTGGGTTGAGCCAGAATATTGCCAGAGCCACAGCTATGACGATACAGCACAGAAAGACGAGCCGGGGGGTTATTTTGATATACGCAAAGGACTTCAGGCTCTTGACGCTCCGGAAAAGCTTCATATCCGAGAGGATAAGGTGGTTTCCGTTAGTGCCGTACTTAAAAAGTTCCGTGATACTCAGCGTCATGTACACGAAACTCTGGATAATAGCGGCGATCCAGCCTTTGCGGAACACAGCCAGCAGGAACAGGAATACCATGCCGGCGATGATGATATCGAACAGCATGACCGTGGGTCGCTGCGCCACGAAACTTAGGAAATTACCCATACTTTTCGCCTGGTTTACCTCCGCCATAGAACTTATGAAAATGGGAAACAGGAGCATGAGAATCCCGTTTAGCGTCTTTAGTTTTTCGGAATTTTCGTCACGTTTTTGATTGATTTTTCTGATCCAACTTATGTCGGGAAACTTGTGTTCGTTAGAATTTGCCATAAGCATCATTCCTTTGTCTTTCGTTATAAGTTTTAATAATGTGTTTCTTTTAATCAAATTATGAACTGCGCTTACAGTCCACCCCTTTATATTAATATATCACAATATGACGCAAGTTTCAAGGGGGAAAATGAAATATCATAAATCTATCACGAAATTCGGCGCTTTAGTAATGATGTACGGAACGGCAGGTGCAAATTTGGTGAATTTGACGGCTATTATTTCAGCCAGCCCTTTTCTGCGGCATCGTTTATGATAGCCTTGATAGCGTCGCCCAGTTCGTCGGAAACGTCGAGGTATGCGCAGTTTCTTGCGAGAACCTGTTCCTTGTGGACACCATGCTCCTGCCAGGAAATGCCGCCTTTGGTGTAATTCAGGAGAAGTGGCTGGAGGCGGTCGAGGACGGCTGCAAATCGAGCGTCGGGAGTTTCAGAATCCTCGAATTCACGCCACAGATCGTAGAATTCCTTCTGCTGATCCTCAGGCAGAAGCCCGAAGATACGGTGCGCAGCCCTTTCCTCACGGGCAGCCTTTGTCTTGTAGCCGTCGGTGTCGTAGCAGTAGGTGTCGCCGGCATCAATCTCCACAACGTCGTGTACAAGCACCATTTTCATCACATGGAGAACGTCAACCGGCTGGTTTGCGTACTCGCTCAGGAGCATTGCCATGATCGCCAGATGCCAGGAATGTTCAGCGTCATTTTCCTTTCTGTCCTCATGGAGAACGTAGGTCTGGCGGTAGAGGTTCTTCATTTTGTCAAGTTCAAGCATGAATTTAAGCTGTTGATTAAGTCTTTCATTAAGCATAATTATTCTCCTTTTAAGTTAAATTACCATTCCGCCGTTAACTCCGAGAATCTGTCCGGTGATGTATTCGGCGCTGTCAGATGCAAGAAAAGCGACGGCATCAGCGATATGCTCAGGTTTACCGAAGATTCCCAGGGGGATATCCTCCTTTATGAGAGCAAGGTCATCGTCGCTGAAATGGCTGTTCATTTCGGTGAGAATGAAGCCGGGGGACACGCAGTTCACCCGGATACCAGAGGGGGCGACCTCCTTTGCAAGTGCCTTAGTGAAGCCAATAACGCCGGCTTTTGCAGCGGAGTAGTCCACCTCGCAGGATGCTCCCACCTCGCCCCACATTGATGCGATGTTGATGATATTCCCCGATTTATTGCGGATCATCGACTTCACAGCGCACCGTGAGCAGTTCATAGTCCCGGCGAGGTCGGTCATAAGCAGATGGTCAGCGGTGGACTGGTCGATGCTGTCGAAAAGCCCGATCACCGAGACACCGGAGTTGTTCACAAGCAGGTCGATGTCACCGATATCAGCTATCGCTTTCTCGACTGCGCTCCGGTCAGCCACGTCGAATCCTACGGCTTTTCCGCCGATCTCAGCGGCAATAGCTTTGGCTTTTGCGGCATTGCGGCAGTAGTTCACATAAACGAAATACCCCTCGCTTGCCAGTTTACGGCAGATAGCGCTGCCGATCCCACCAGAACCACCGGTAACGAGTGCAGATTTACTCATAAGTATCACTTCCTTGATTTAAGTATATTTAGCTAAATTTTGTAAAAACCTTTCTATTATCAGTATACACCATTTGGGCGGAAAAATCTACCATAATACTTGAAATATTTGTGAATTCGTGGTATAATGAAAAAAATGCGTCCGGAGGACGAAATAAATTTTTGGAGACTGTTATGACTGAGGAAAAAATCAAAAGAATAAACGAACTCGCACACAAATCCAAAAGCGAGGGGCTGACCGAGGAGGAAAAAGCCGAGCAGACCGCCCTGCGCAACGAGTACAGGCAGGCTGTTGTGGGAAACCTCCGGGCTGAGCTGAACAATACTTACATCATGACACCCGACGGCAAAAAGCGGAAGGTTGGCAAAAAATGACGGATAAGGAACTTTTTCAGGCGGCGGTCAAGGCTGCGGAGAATTCGTATTCGCCCTACTCCCATTTCCGGGTCGGTGCGGCGCTTCTGACTGCTGAGGATAAACTGTATACCGGCTGTAATATCGAGAACGGCTCGTATTCCATGACCATATGCGCTGAGAGAACTGCCATATTCAAGGCGGTTTCCGAGGGAGAACGCAATTTTGCCAGGATAGCTATTGCCGGAAGCGGCGACGGTGACTTCACAAAGCCATGTTACCCATGCGGTGCGTGCTTGCAGGTAATGAGCGAATTTGACACAAATTCAACTCTGAGTATTATTCTTTCTGACGGCGCACATAAGCTGTCGGACTTTCTTCCGGCGGCATTTTCACTTGATGAGAAGTGACACATTTTAAATGTATACTGAGGACTATAGTTAAAGCATCGGAGGAACAATGTTAAAAGATAAAATAGAAAAACATCTCCTTGAGATACAAAAACCTTCCCGCTACATCGGCGGCGAGGTGGGCAGCGTTATCAAGGATAAAAGCAAGGTGGACGTGCGGTTTGCGTTCTGCTTCCCGGACACTTACGACATCGGAATGTCCCACCTGGGCATGAAGATACTCTACTCCCTCACCAACGAGCGGGAGAACTACTGGTGCGAGCGCTGTTTCGCTCCGGGACTGGATTTTGAGGCGATAATGCGTGAAAACGATATCCCCCTCTACGCCCTGGAAAGCCTCGACCCTATCAGAGATTTCGACTTCATCGGCTTCACTATGCAGTACGAACTTTCATACTCTACAGTGCTGAATATGCTCGACCTTGCCGGGATACCGATCTTCGCCAAGGACAGGACGAATGAACTGACGCAGATAGTCGTTGCCGGAGGGCCGTGCGTCTGTAACCCTGAGCCGCTGGCGGACTTCTTCGACCTGTTCATTCTGGGCGAGGGCGAGGAGGTAAACCTGGAACTTATGGATCTCTACTGGGAGATGAAGCAGCAGGGCGCTGACCGCATCTCATTCCTGCGCAGGGCGGCACAGATAGGCGGCGTGTACGTTCCGCAGTTCTATGAGTTCAGCTACAAGGAGGACGGCACGATCGCCAAAGTTACCCCGAAAGAGGGCGCACCGGCTGTTGTCAAGAAACGCATAATCAAAAATTTTGACCAGGTTTATTATCCGGAGAACTTTGTAGTGCCGTTCACTGAGATAGTTCACGACCGTGTGTCGGTTGAGGTGCTGCGTGGCTGTATCCGTGGCTGCCGGTTCTGTCAGGCAGGCTTTATTTACCGCCCGTTCCGTGAGAAGTCTACTGATACCATATGCCGGGAAACTCGCTGCCTGTGCGAAAATACCGGCTACGACGAGGTTTCCCTTGCGTCACTCAGTACCAGCGACCACTTCGACATTGACAATATGCTGACGAAGCTTATCGAGTACACCGAGGGCGAGAGGATCAACCTTTCCCTGCCGTCCTTGCGTGTGGACAACTTCTCTGAGGCGCTTCTGGAGAAGATCAAGAGGGTGCGCAAGTCCGGACTGACTTTCGCTGCCGAGGGCGGAACTCAGCGCCTCCGTGACGTTATCAACAAGAACGTTTCCGAGGAGGAGATAATGAGTACCTGCCGCATCGCTTTCGAGGGCGGATATTCGGCAGTAAAGCTGTACTTCATGATGGGTCTGCCCACCGAAACTGACGAGGATATCGTAGGCATCGCAGAACTTGCCCAGCGCATCGTTGACCTGTTCTACAGCATCGAGAACCGTCCCAAGGGCAGGGGAGTGCAAGTCTCTGTAAGCTGTGCGACTTTCGTACCTAAGCCGTTTACGCCGTTCCAGTTCGAGCCGCAGGATACCCGTGAGGAGATCGAGCGGAAACAGAAACTTCTGCTGGATTCCGTAAAGACCAAGAAGATCAAGGTCAGCTACCATGACCCCAACGTCAGCCAGCTTGAAGTTATCCTGGCAAAGGGCGACAGACGGCTGTGTCAGGTCATATATGCGGCATGGAAGAAGGGGTGCAAGTTCGATAGCTGGAGCGAGCATTACCATTTCGATAAATGGCTTGAAGCATTTGCAGAATGTGGCGTAGATCCGGCATTTTACGCTAACCGCCGCTTCGGTTACGACGAGATACTCCCCTGGGATCACCTGGACTACTTCGTTACCAAGGACTTCCTTATCAGGGAGAACAAAACGGCGCACCAGTCGGTCACAACGCCCAACTGCCGCCTGAAATGCTCCGCCTGCGGAGTAAGCAAAGAGATGGGAGGTGCTTGCTTTGATAAGGGTAAGAGCTGTTTTTGAGAAAAAGGGCAGGGCGAAGTATATCTCTCACCTTGACCTGAACCGCTGTATGCTCAGAACTTTTCGCCGTTCACGCCTGCCGATATGGTACACCGAGGGCTTCAATCCCCACCCGTACTACTCCTTCGCACTGGCGCTTTCCCTGGGATTCGAGAGCAACTGCGAGATAATGGACTTCAATATCACCGACGATAATATGTCTATGGAGGAGATACGAGACAGGCTCAATGCTGTAATGCCGGAGGGTATGCGCATAGTCTCCGCCGCACCTCAGCGCCTTAAGATCACCGCTATCACGTCCGCACGCTACAGTTTCTCGCTTGTCACTGAGGACGCTGCCGGACTTTTTGAGGCGGTAAAGACTACTCTCGCCCAGCCGGAACTTCTCATCGAGAAGAAAACCAAGAAGGGCATCAAGACCGTCGATATCCGACCGGATATGAAGGTCATTTCCTGCGAGGCAACGGATACCGGAGTTGACATGGTAATGGATCTTCCCGCCGGAACTCAGACCAATTATAACCCCACACTTTTCGTGGAAGTGCTGAAAAAATTCACCCAAATACCCTTTACTGCTGAGAAATTCTGCCGAACCGGAATTTTTTGCGAAAATAATGAAATTTTTTCTTGAAAAACACTTGCAATTTTCTGAAAAGTATGGTATGATAATAAAGCATTTGAAATCCGTCTGCTTTTCTCACACAGCAGATGAGGTTAATGCCGTAAGACATTAAGTCGGGCAGTCCGCTGCGCTTTTTTATGCCATATGGCTTGTGTTTATCGTTTCTGCCGCCTGTTATGCTGAAGCAGGGGCGCAGAGAGCGTATGAATGTCCGGAAATTTTTAGGAGGAATCACAATGGATGCACTGAAACTCATCAGCAACTCAAGCCTCAAGGAGAACGCTCCCGCTTTCTCTGTAGGTGACACTGTAAAGGTACACGTTAAGATCAAGGAAGGCGACAAGAGCCGTATCCAGGTTTTCGAGGGTACTGTTATCGCTAAGAAGCACGGCGGCATCAGCGAGACTTTCACAGTAAGACGTGTTGCACACGGCTGTGGTATCGAGAGAGTATTCCCCCTGCACTCTCCTGTCGTTGACAAGGTAGAGGTCATCAGATACGGTAAGGTTCGCAGAGCTAAGCTGTACTACCTCAGAGACAGAGTTGGTAAGGCTGCTAAGGTTAAGGAGCAGATCCGCTAAGAAAGCGGTGCGTCGGAGGTCGGTCGGGTCATTCCCGGCTGACCCTGCGCTATTCCCGGGGACTTTATGTCCCTTTTTTGCTATACCCACAAGGTAGGCTGAAATTATGGAAAGGGGCAAGAGAATGGACGAGAACGAAAAGGTAAATGTACCTGAAAATACTCAGGAGGAAGCTGCACAGCCGCAGGAAACTCCTGATAATGATAAAGGGGAAAATAAGACTCCGCTGACAAAGGAACAGATAGCTTCTGACCTTACTGAGATACTGGAGTCGGCTCTTATCACCATATTTGTTATAATTATGGTGTTCTGCTACATTCTGCACCCCGTAAATATAATAGGTCACTCAATGGTGCCTACACTTAACACAAACTACGACCAGGATCAGAATAACTGCGACAGGATCTTCATGACCACAGTCTATGGCTCGCTTAAATACGGCGATATCGTCGTTGTCAATAACGATAAGAACTATCTCCTTGACGACAGCGGTATTCCCTATGTACCCGAAGGTATATCACCTCTGAATGAGTGCATTATCAAGCGTGTTATAGCAGTCGGCGGTCAGACCATCGACATCAGGGACGGTCAGGTCATCGTGGACGGCGAAGTACTCAGCGAACCTTACATAAATGAGGGTTCTTCCAATAACGATATGGGCGCTTTCACCGGTCAGTACCCCATAACTATCCCCGAAGGCTACTACTTCGTAATGGGCGATAACCGCAACCACTCCACTGACAGCCGTGACTCAAAGGTGGGTCTGGTAAGTGATGAACAGGTCTACGGAAAGGCAGTTGTAAGATATGCGCCTATCCAGGACTTCAAGATCCTTCTCGACAGCTACAAGGGCTGAGATATGAAAGAAAAGATCACACCTGCAAAGCAGAAAAATCCCAGTTTATTAAGCGAATTTCTAAGCTATGTGGAAACACTCCTCATAATGTGCTTCTGCATGATGATGCTGTTTACATTCGTCCTGCGGCTTATTTCCGTGGACGGAGATTCTATGCAGAATACCCTGCAATCCGGGGACTGCGTTGTAATAAACCAACTCTCACAAAGCTATAAGACCGGCGATATTATCGTGGCTGACGCAGATAAAGCTGTGATCTATGACAACGAGGGTGAACTTTCGGTACGGGCAGGTCTGGGGATCACCATAATCAAACGTGTGATCGCCACCGGCGGACAAACTATCGACATCGACTTCAAGTCCGGCAAAGTTACCGTTAACGGTCAGGTACTCAAAGAGGATTACCTCACGCTGGGTATGACTCACCTTGACGAGGGCGCATTCACCGGAAAGTACCCGGTGGTAGTGCCGGAGGGGTACGTCTTCGTAATGGGCGACCACCGTAGCGTGTCAAAGGACAGCCGTTCCCTGGACGTGGGATTCGTGCCGGAGGAATGTATCCGTGGCAAGGTGCTGCTGAGGTATCTGCCGATCAGGGACTTTACTCTGCTTACAGCCTGAACAGGAGGTATCTGTGGAAAATACCGAAATGAAGACCATACAGTGGT
>CAMOEP010000034.1 GCA_946612185.1 uncultured Ruminococcus sp. | reverse complement strand
GTGAAGGCATAAGCACCAGGTCAGTGCCGTCTATCACCTCATCAGCACCGGTATGGAGATTGTTGCCGACGCTTTCGATGATACCGTCATTTATGAACACATCGGTAACAGTATCCATCTTAGCGTCCACCGCACGGATATTCTTAATAAGTATTGATGACATTTTGATCCTCCTTTTCTGTATCGTAGATGACTACACAGTCGCATCCGTCCAGTTCACTGACGGAGACTTTTACCTCCTCGCTGTGAGAGGTGGGCAGGTTCTTTCCGACGTAATCAGGGCGGATAGGCAGTTCCCTGTGACCTCTGTCAACGAGTACTGCCAGTTGTATCGAGCGAGGTCTGCCACGCCTTACAAGTGCATCGAAAGCAGCTCTGACGCTTCGCCCGGTAAACAGCACATCGTCTACCAGTACAACGTTCATATTTTGCAGAGAGAAGGATATCTGTGAATCATCGCCGCCGGATTTTTCAGTAACATCGTCACGAAACTGCGTTATATCCAGCGTTCCGAAGGGTACTTCCCCTCCCTCGATGCTGCAAAGTTTTGCGGCGATACGCTTGCCAATAGGAGCGCCTCTGGAAAGTATGCCGATAACGCACAGATCTTCCGTGCCTTTGTTGTGTTCGATGATCTCATAGGCGATGCGTGTTATGGCACGGGACATAGCCTTTTCATCAAGTATAATGCGCTTTTCTTCCAAGAAACTTCCTCCTTCCGGCAGCGTATCAAAAAGCCCCCCTGCAAGGCGCAGGAGGGCAGTTTTACACACATATAGCGGATATCTGGACGCAGCTTGCCCATGTACGGACATAGTACGCCGGAAACCGCCGGAAAGCCAACTCGCCTTGTCAGCCTCACGGGGCTGAATTAAAGGGTAGTCAAATCACTGTGAATATTATAACACATTCACATACATTTGTCCAGTGTTTTCGGAAAATTATTTTTTCTTTTTTCTCAGACTGTGGGATAACAGCACAAGTGCAGCGGCAGCAGCGCCTTTTACTGCGGTTTTTGCGATGAGCTTCTTATCAGCTTTTGAGTCCTTGACGATGAGTGCATCTTTCAGGTTGCCAACACCAGCGGTTTTCTGAGTGCCGAAGCCGAAAGAGAAGTTACCGGTATTTTTCTGGAATTCCATATTAATCCTCCCTGAACGGCTCTGCGATAAGGAACTTTATCTTCTTTCCCTCATCAGAGAACATTTTCTCATGCTCTGTAACGAAGTTCTCATAGGGGCTTTCGCTGTGCAGATCATGGGTGGAGTAGATTATCCTGTAGCCGGCTTCTGCGAAGTACTCAAAGGACTCCTCAAAAAGTTCATCGTCATCGGTTTTGAACCAAAGCTGCCCCTTCAGGAACTTCTTATAGTTCACAAGCTGTCTTGTGTGGGTCAGGCGGCGCTTCTTGTGCTTCTTCTTCGGCCAGGGATTGCAGAAGTTTATGTATATCCTGTCAGCCTTGTCGTTTTCGTCCCAGGCAATGTCCAGACGCTCGATATTCTGGATAGCTATTCGCACATTGTCCAGCGGCATACCCTTTTCCTCATATGCGCACTCCAGCTTCCTCTTTGCAAGCACCAGCATCTCATTCTTTATGTCCATTGCGATGAAATTCACTTCCGGGTGTGCAGGTGCAGCCTGTGAGATGAATCCGCCCTTGCCGCAGCCAAGTTCTACATATAAAGGACGCTCAGGATGCTCAAAAAGCTGATACCACTTCCCCTTCTGCTCCTGCGGGGAAGCAATATAAAACGGACAAGCTTCAAGTTCCGGCTTTGCCCAGGGTTTATGTCTTATTCTCATAATTACCTCCGTAAATTTTATAACCTAAACGATTATAACACATTCTTCCGGAAAAATCAAGAACTAACCCGTAGTTTTTTCCGCTACATTTACTAATCTGGTAAAAATAAGCTTATTCTGGTAAAATGACGCTCATTTTTTGTCTCTGTACTTGATTTGTTTTTGAAACTATGGTATAATAAATATATGATAAACTGAATATCAATTGTTTTCCTCGGAAAATGTTTTCCAAATAACTTAAAAGGGGGAATGGATTTGAAAGGTTCTCATCGGCCTGTTATCGCTGTTGCTGCGGCTGTTGCAAACAGGTATGCCGAAAAGGAAATGATAATCGGTATCACCAGCCGTGCGCAGAGCCTTGGGTACGATACTCTGGTTTTTTCAAATATCTATAATCTGTCTGAACCTGATGAGGATCTTGTCTGCGAACGGCGTATCTATGAACTTATAAGATCGGAACAGATAGACGCTGTCATCGTTATGAGCGAGTCCTTTGAGGGGCATGACCTGAGACAGACGGTGGCTGACATAGTTGCCGAAAAAGATGTACCGGTAGTTGTGGCAGGTTCACGTCTGCCGGAATTTGAAAACGATAAGTTCGTACATATTAATACAAGCGACGAAGATGACCTGGATATACTTACTTCACATCTTATCGAGGAGCATGGGTTTACGGAAATTGATATGCTCACCGGTCTGCCGGGGTTCGATGTGTCGCTTATGAGAATGGACGGCTATAAACGTGCTATGAAGCGCCACGGTATCGAGCCGGAAGACAGGCATATGCATTTCGGTGACTACTGGTATACTTCCGGCGAGGAACTGGCTGATAAGTACATAAGCGGTCAGCTTCCCATGCCGCAGGCAGTGGTGTGCGCAAACGACATCATGGCTTACGGCGTTCTCAGCAAACTTGCGGAAAATGGCGTAAAAGTTCCCGAACAGATAACCGTTGTCAGCTATGAGTACTCCGACCTGCGTATTTTCTACTCTCCCCTGCTCACCTCCTACCGCCGTGACAGAGCAGGACTGGGACGCATCGCAGTGGACATTATCCACGATATCTTAAACGGCATCGAACCACCGGAATTTGTACCACCAGAGGGTCACTTCGTTTTTGGTGAAAGCTGTCCCTGCGAGAAGGACGAGAAGCAATATCTCAGTGACCTGAAATATGCCGCTGTTCAGCGAAATTATGAGCATTACAACCTTTTCTGCACTATGGAGCAAAAGCTTACCGCCTGCCGGAGCATGGACGAGTTTATAAGCATAATCGGTGAGCATCAGTGGCTTATACGCTATGTGCAGAACGTGTATCTGTGCCTTTTCAACAACTGGTACGAAACCGCAAGCCCAACGGTGAACAAAATGACCTGCCGGACTATTATGCCGTGGCTGGATAATTCACCCTTTGAAGCTGACAGATTCCAGTTCTCAGCTATCACTGAGCGTGAGAATGCACCGGCTGTTTACTACTTTAACCCCATATTCGTAGGAAGCAGGCTCATGGGTCACATGATACTCAAATACGATAACCCGGACGGCTATGACGATATCTTCCGCAACTGGCTGAAATCCGTCACAAACAGCCTGGAATTCCTGCGAATGAAGAACGATATCCGCTATCTGCTCAGTTGTCAGAATCTCTCGGAATCCCGTGATACTCTCACCGGTATGTACAATGAAAAGGGTCTGCGCAGAGCGTTCAGCGCCGTAAGAAAACACGGCGACAGGGAACTTTTCTTCGTTTCGCTGAGGATATGCCTTTTCAACGACAGCGTTTACGACCTCGAAAGCGGCAAGAATACCGATGCTATTATCGCCGCTGCTAATGCTGTGAACAAGTTCTGCGGAAACCACGATATCGCAGGTCATATCAGCGAAAATACCTTCGTATGCATCGTCCAGAGCTGTGCTGATGCGGATACCCTTGCAGATGCACTGTCCGCTATACTTATCCAGCAAAATCAGTACCTCACTACTGCCCTCATGGACTCATTTGTCTGCTCGGCTGTGGTATGCGAGGACAGGTCGTTCAGCGAACTTATGGAGATGTGTACTTTAAAGAACAGCGAAACTGTAAGTATGCTATCCGAACGACGCAGCCGTTACCACTATCAGCAAATGATCCGCCTGCGTACTCAGGTGTATTCCTCGCCTGAGATAACCTTCGACCCTATCCGCTCAGATGAGCTTATCCAGGAAAACCACGACTCATTCCGCCTTAATTACAAGAAGTGCTTCGGCATAAGCTTCCACCAGGACTGCATTGCCGCACGCATCGCAAGGGCGAAATATTACCTGATAACCACCTCCCTCGGTATGGCTGATATTGCTGACAAATGCGGATATATCGACAATAAGTACTTTCTGCGGCAGTTCTCCTCCAACGTTGGCAGAACGGCTGTTCAGTACAGAAACCTGATCAAAAGGTAGCGATTGTATAAACAAAATACAAGGTCTGCGCAAGCCACAGTTCGTGCAGACCTTCCATTTTGTGCAATTTATGGCGCATTTGCCGTGCGTATCGCAATTTTTGACCGGCAGCCATTGCTTTGTGCTATTTGACTAAATAATTACGGTTCATCAAAATACTATTTTGCACTCGAAATTCTCAGTAATTACCGCTTTATCTGCGGTTTTTTAATATAATGTAGTGATAATGTGAACAAAATATTTTTGATATATGACCGTTTTATTGCCACTTTTATACAAATACCGAATTTAAACTTTGTGCATCTTTTTTCGATAATTACTTGACTTTTTGTTCATGTTATGTTATCATATGTATATCAACAGCGAACAAAAAGGTTTGCGATATTGAGTAAAGATATAGTCAGTTTACACAAGGAGGTCGTATTATGAAAAACTTTAGGAATTCTCTCATCGCTATCTCAACCATCTGCATGGCAGCAGTTTTTGCTGTTGCTCCTATGTCAGCAAGCGCAGCTCAGATCACAGACAGCGCTGTAAGCGAGAGCATCTCCGATGTTGCTTATGAATACACCGTTGATGGCGATTCATTCAGTTTTTACGATAATGTTCATAGCATCAGTATCGTTGATGGCACCCTCAAGGACGGAAAAGATATCTCCTTCTATGGTCTGAACGACCAGGGCGACCTGGCAGTCGTTTACTTCAATGTTCAGGCTGACGAAGGCAAAGGCGTGGTAGTTACCAATGATTCAATGGTTTACGTTACTTATGCTGGCGGCGATATCTCTGAGGTTGAAAGAAACATCGGCGCTAATGAACTGTTCAACTTTGACATGGGTCTGGCTGATCCCAGTATGGCTGGTATGATGAAGGTGTTCAATGCAAGTCTTGGCAGCTTCCTCGGCGCTTATGGTACTGAGGCTGTGGACTACTCATCTATCAGCAGCGGTGCTTCACTTACAGGTAAGGTGGAGTATGTCAGAGGCTCTCACACAGACCTTATCCTCAAGGACGATAACTTCATCACTAACCTTAGCTGGTCCGGCGACGAGGCTTTCATGGCTAACGAGTGGGGCATTTACAGCGGCTACAATGTTGTTAACGGTGTTGATTACAATACATTCTGCTTCTTCGGTGACAGCAATGACGTTTACTACTATGGCTATGCAAAGACCGACAGCGGTTACAAGGTTCTGAATATGAAGGGTACTGTTTGCCAGATCGACGACAGAACCAAGTATATCTCCCTTAACCCTGTTGATATGAGCAGAACTTCCGATAATGCTTCCCAGTATGCTACTAAGATGTCAAGCTGCCTTATGGCTGCTCAGGGCGCTAAGAGCATGAATCTGGACAGCCTGACACTCTACGTTTCCTATAAGGTAGAGAAATGCAGGATCGTTCCTCAGCTTTATGCCGGCACTTCTACAGCTTCCGGTTTCCTGAAGTACGATAACGGCGTTTTCACAGGCGATATCACTGACGCTGACGGCAACAGCGAGACTCTCTCCGTTAAGATGGATTGCAGAAACTTCGTTGTTACTTCCAAGTCCGCAGGCGTATTCACAGTAGCAAAACAGGCTTGCAGCTATGGCTCACTGACCCAGGCTCGCCCCGTTCTCAGAACTTATGACTGCTGCTACTATTGGAATCCCTGGTTCTGGTATTGGTTCTGATATCTCCATAAGAGCTGTTGATCGTTCCGTCTGAACGTTTAAGAGACTAAATGTAAGGCTTATTTTCCGGATAGCCTTACTTAACAAGAACCTGTTTTCATAGGTGTTTGATGCGGTTTTCCAAGGTGTCCCCTCCTTCGGGGTGTCATTGCCGCTTGCAGTGACGATTAAGCGAACGCATTCACAATGGAAACAGGTTCTTGATGTTATGCTGTATAATTACACGCAATACACTTATTACCACGAAGCACTGTGCTTCGTATACACGCAACAAATCAAGGTGACCCGGTTGCACTTTAGTGCGGAAAACAGACTTGCTTACGGTCTGTATAATTCTTCGTATTCTCCGCAAAACCGTGGCTGCCGCTTTATATAGTATTTGGAGGAATGAAGTATGAAAGACAATAACACCATACCTGGTTTTAATCCATCAAGATACAAAAGAATGGCGATAATCTTCGTCGTTCTTTCTATGCTTAATATGTTTGCTGTATTATTAGCATTCAGACGTTCCGGATATGGTCTGTACCACGCTGAGGACGCTCTT
Organism: uncultured Ruminococcus sp.; assembly: GCA_946612185.1. Classification (GTDB taxonomy): domain Bacteria; phylum Bacillota; class Clostridia; order Oscillospirales; family Ruminococcaceae; genus Ruminococcus. Next base: position 6,241 of record CAMOEP010000034.1, on the reverse strand, counting down.
AGTCATGTGGCTACGATAAATCACTATGTTCAGGACGTTAACGAAAGCGCTATGGCTATCGTTATCAATAACAATGACAGTGAACGTATCGCCAAGGAAGTTTCACAAATCACTGAGGCGTTTACCGAGATCGACAAGGAAATAGAAATGTACAACAGCATCGAACTGGACGAAATTGATCCTGCTCTGAAAGATCAGTTTAATGATGCTAAATCCAAGGTAGAGACTTACCACCAGGCTCTCCTGAATTACAAGAATGAGATCCAGGACTATACCGTAGCTAACAAGTCGGAACTTTCCGATTATGTTGCTGACACAATGAATGTATACACAAGCGATATCGAACCCTTAAAGGACGAAGCTGCTAATTCAGTTACAGAACTGTTCAATATGCAGTCTCAAGCTACTTACGACTTCTTCGTAAGATGCGCTCAGCAGTTCGTATTTGTACTGTTATTCCTTATCATTACTATGGTTGCCGGTCTTATCGGTATCAATAATATGAAGAAGAAGGCTCGCCGTGACGCTGAAACAATCGAAGTTGAGCAGAAGAAGGCTAAGGAGTCCCATGAGAAGTCGGTTAATATCGCTTACAGCAATATCCTTACAGGTTTCAAGAACCGATATGGTCTTGAGGCTGATATCAGCGATAAGCTTTCTTCCAAGAAGTTTACTATCGCTCTTTTTAATTTCAATAACTTCAGTTACATCAACGAAAGGTACGGACGTGACACAGGTGATGAATTCCTGTCAGTCGTTTCCGCTAAACTCCAGCAGAAGTACGCTAAGATTGCTGATATCTACAGTACTGACTCTGATGAGTTCTGCTTCATTTTCAAGAAGAATGTCAGCCCTGAAAAGGCTGATGAGATGGTTTACCAGATCGCTGAAACCATGTCAAAGCCTATGGCTGTTACAGACCACGCTATCCAGAATATGGTCTCCGCTTGCTTCTGCCACTACAATCCCGGCGATCAGCCTGACCTTAATTCACTTCTGCGCAACTTTGACAGAGCAATGAAAGTCGCTCAGGAAAAGAGCAGATCAGAGGGTCACAGCAGTGTTGTTAATATCGACACTATCTGATAACTGACTAAGAACCGTTCTGACAATTATATCAACAGCATTTCCAGGACTTCTGCCGGAAAAGAAGTCAGCGCCCGATGTTCATTCAAGAGCATCGGGCGCTTTTTAAAATTATTTACGTTTTTTCTTGAAATCTTTAACGTATGGAGCGAACATATTAATGACATTCACTTCAAGCTGGGACGTGCCGAATTTGTTGCGCTTGTCCAGTTCATGAATTCTGGCTGCACGCCACTTCGCATACTCATATGGTATTCTGCAAACTTCTGCGATGTCCTCAGCTTTAGTGATGCCTGCCATCCACAGCACACAAGCAGGTGCAAGTATGTTAGTGGCAAATCTCTCTGCCTGATATTCGTCGGAAGTCTGCGGTTTAACACGAACCCCATAATTCCTGCCATACTGATTATTTGTCATATTATGTTCCATGAAAATATGTCCAAGCTCATGCGCAATGGTAAAACGTTGCTCATTTAGCGGATCGCTTCCGTTAGTCAGTATGTGATAACTGTTGTCCTTTACATAAGATATTCCATGCTGGTCAGCTTTAAGATACTCATTTGACGGGTCACGGTAGAGCCTGATCTGATTTGTTTCACATAAGTCAAACAGCATCACTGGCAGCGTATTTATGTTATTGACAAGAAGAAACCGCCATGCTGCATCTCTTGCTTTTTTGTATGTTTCGTATCCCGGCATGGGAATTACCGCCTTCCGTTAATAATTGTCGTCCGGGAAATAGTAATATCATGAATTTCCCGGAAGGTTCAGGATCATATGTCATTGCGGATGATATCATCAAGTGTCTCTCTCTTGACCACAATTCTGGACTCACCGTTCTTTACAAAAACAACTGCGGGCTTCTGGAGCCTGTTATAGTTTGAGGACATGGAATAGTTGTAAGCACCGGTAGCAAGTACTGCGATGATGTCTCCGGACTCAGCGTGCTGCAGAGGCATATTTTCACCGATAAGGTCACCGCTTTCGCAGCATTTTCCGGCAATAGTCACTCTCTCGCTGCGCTCCTGGTCAGCCTTGTTAGCAACGACTGCTTCGTACTCAGAACCGTACAGGATATAGCGTGGACTGTCAGCCATACCACCGTCAACAGAAACATATGTCCTGATGTTGGGTATCTCCTTGCGTGCGCCGACGGTGTACAGAGTCATTCCGGCAGGTGCGGCAATTGATCTGCCCGGCTCGATGTGGATATATGGAACGGCGATGCCCAGGCTCTCGCACTGGCTCTTTACAACTGCCGAAACTCTTTCCATGTATGTCTCAAACGGCGAAGGATCGTCCTTTTCAAGGTACTTGATACCGAATCCGCCGCCCAGGTTCAGACCCTTGATCTCATATCCCAGTTCATTTTTGATCTGAGCGATGAATCCGAGCATTACCTTTGCAGCTTCCTCAAAAGGAGCGATATCGAATATCTGCGAACCAATATGACAGTGCAGACCGTCCAGATCAAGGTTTTCGCAGGAAATAGCCTCCTTGACTGCTTCAAGTGCCTCCCCTGTTTCCAGTGCAAAGCCGAACTTGCTGTCGATCTGACCGGTCTTTACGAAGTCATGAGTATGAGCGTCAATACCGGGCTTGATGCGGAGCATGATAGTGGGGCGAACGTTCTTTGCAGCGGCGATTGCTTCCAGGCGCTTCATTTCGCTGATGTTGTCAACAATTATCTGTCCAACTCCGCATTCAACGGCGAATTCCAGTTCCTCATTGGTCTTGTTATTGCCGTGGAAGCCGACTTTTTCCATAGGAAAACCGGCTTTCTTAGCGGTGTAAAGTTCACCGATGGATACAGCGTCCAGACCCAGCCCCTCGTCTGCAATGACACGGCACATCTCCATGCAGGAGAAAGCCTTGCTTGCGTAGTGGGGAAGTCCGTTTCCGCCATAGTATTTGTCGATACTGTCCTTGAAACGGCGGCAGGTCTTGCGGATAAGCTCCTCGTCCATAACGTAGAGAGGTGTGCCATACTGAGCCGCCAGTTCGATTGTGTCTGCGCCGCCGATAGTCAGGTGTCCCTGGCTGTTGACGCTGAGATTGTCGGATACTAACATAGTGATCTATCCTTTCGTGTATTATTCATCAACAGTGACGTCATTGTCATCTGCGATATCCTCGACTATTTCCCTCAGTTCCTCGACTCCCTCGAAGGTCTGAGAGGAAAAGGGTATAACGTGAATGTCCTCGAAGCAGGGGATCTCAGTCTTGAAGGCTTCAAGGCGCTTTGCACGCTCAGTCTTGTTCAGCTTGTCGGACTTTGTAAGCACCAGCACAAAAGGCATCTCAGTGTCGATGAGGTAGTTTATCATCTGAACATCGTCCTTTGTGGGAGCGTGGCGCATATCCACAAGCATGAATACCAGTCTTATATCACGGTCGGAACTGAGGTAGCCCTCGATAAGTCCTGACCAGCGCTCTTTCTCGGACTTGGCAACTTTAGCGTAGCCGTAGCCGGGAAGATCAACAAAGAAAAGGTTTTCAAGACTGTAGAAATTAATTGTGGCGGTCTTGCCGGGGACAGAGCTGACCCTGGCAAGATTCTTGCGGTTGAAAAGCTTGTTTATCAGTGTGGACTTGCCCACATTGGAGTGACCGGCAAAGGCTATCTCGATGCGCTCAGCAGGAGGAAGTTGTGAAAATTTGCCATATGATGCGAAGTATTCAGCTTTATTGTAGTTCAGCTTCACTTGTCACCCTCCTTATCTTTGCAAAGAGCATTTTCCAGAACTTGTTCAAGGTTTTCAGCAAAAATGAACTGGATATTCTCCTTAACTGCGTCGTCCACTTCTTCCAGGTCAGACTTGTTGTCCACGGGGATAATTACTGTCTTGATGCCGGCTTTATATGCAGCCATTGTCTTTTCACGCAGTCCGCCTATGGGGAGAACTTTTCCGTGGAGGGTTATCTCGCCGGTCATTGCCACGTCTGAGCGGACTGGAATCCCGGAAAGTGCCGAAACAAGGGCAGTTGTCATAGTAACACCGGCGGAAGGGCCGTCCTTGGGAACTGCGCCTTCGGGAGCGTGGATATGCAGGTCGGTCTTTGTATTGAACTCAGGGTCAATGCCGTACTTTTCCGCAACGCTTCTGACGTAGCTGACGGCAATCTTGGAGCTTTCCTTCATAACGTCGCCAAGTGAACCTGTTACCTCGATTTTGCCGCTGCCTTTGAGAGTGAGAACTTCAAGGGGCATAAGTACACCGCCTACGGAAGTCCATGCAAGACCGTTTACAACGCCTACCTGATCGCTTTTTGATGAAAGGTCAGCCAGGTACTTGCGGATTCCCAGGTAATTGTGAACGTCCTTTTGCTTGATAGTTACACGCTTTGCCTCGCCGCCTGCTATCTTCTTGGCAGCCTTGCGGCAGAGTGATGCCATGCAGCGCTCAAGGGTACGCACACCGGCTTCTCTGGTGTAATACTGTATCACCTCGTTAACAGCGCCGTCGTCGATTTTAAGCTGTGAAGTCTTCAGACCATGTTCTTTAAGCTGCTTGGGGATAAGATGCTCCTTTGCGATGTGGAACTTCTCCTCTGCGGTATAGCTTGGCAGTTCGATGACTTCCATTCTGTCAAGAAGCGGGCCAGGTATAGCCGAAACGTTGTTGGCAGTAGTGATAAATACCGCCTTGCTCAGGTCGAAGGGAACTTCAATAAAGTGGTCACGGAACGCATTGTTCTGCTCACTGTCCAGTACCTCCAGCATTGCTGAGGACGGGTCGCCCTTGATATCGCTGCAAAGCTTGTCTATCTCATCAAAGAGTATGAGCGGATTTGCAGAACCAGCCTGCTGGATAGCGGTTATAACACGTCCAGGCATTGCGCCGACGTAAGTTTTTCTATGTCCACGGATATCAGCCTCGTCACGGACTCCGCCCAGGGAAACTCTTGCGTACTTGCGTCCCATAGCGTGAGCGATAGACTTTGCGACAGAGGTCTTACCAACTCCGGGAGGGCCTGCCAGACAAATGATCTGACCCTTGATTTCGGGGTTCAGGATATGTACTGCCAGGAATTCCAGGATACGTTCCTTGACCTTTTTCAGACCGTAGTGGTCTTTTTCCAGAACCGCAGCCGCCTTGTCCAGTGACAGTTTAGCCTTGGTATACTTGCCCCATGGCAGGTCGAGGATGGTATCCAGGTAATTCTTGATAACGAATGCTTCCTGAGATGAGGGAGGAAGTTTGCCGAGTTTATCCGCCTCTTTCAGCAGTTTCTCACGGCTTTTCTCATCTATCTTCAAATCCATTATCTTGGAAATAATGGCGAAATTTTCCTCTGCTTCGTCCTCGCCAAGCTGCTCCTGAATGACACGGAGCTGCTCACGGAGGTAGAACTCCTTCTGTCCCTTGTCGATGCTGTTCTGAGTCTGCTCATTGATGAGGTTTTCCAGTTCCAGTATCTCCACCTCTGAGGTCAGGCAGGCAAAGAGTATCGACAGCATATTTATGATATGTGTTTCTTCAAGCAGAGTTTGCTTGTCACGGTAATTAAGGTTGCAGTTGTAGACGATGTTCTCGAAAAGCTTTATCGGGTCTTCCTCGGTCATAACTGAACTGAAAAGCTCCTTCGGCATCTTCGGGAAGAATGATGCATAGCGCTCAAAAACGTCCTTGACAGAGCGCATCAGTGCCTCGGACTCAACTGCGTCCACTTTCGCTCTGGAGTATGTGGGAGTACGCTTTACCTCGGCTTTCAGGCATTTGCCGTCGTCGATAAGGCGCAGGAGGTTTGCCTTGTAAACGCCCTCCACCAGTACTTTCATAACATTATCCGGCAGTTTGAGTACCTGACGTATCTCAGCCACAACGCCCACCTTGTAAAGGTCAGATGCCTTGGGGTTATCCACATAAGCTTCATGCTGGGCAACAAGGAAGATACGGGCATTCTCTTTCAGCGCCCTTTCTATTGCAGCTACCGACTTATCCCTTGCTGCATCGAAATGCATCACCATTTTCGGGAAAGCCACCAGTCCTCTCATAGCAACGGTATAGAAAACGTTACTGTTCTCAGTATTTTTATCACTTTTCATGATCTGTTCCATATATTCACCGCATTTCTGTAGAGTTTTCATTTATCCTTTTAAGGCAACACCGCACAGAGATTGTGGTGCAGATACGCAGTCAGATTTTTCGGC
>CAMOEP010000033.1 GCA_946612185.1 uncultured Ruminococcus sp. | reverse complement strand
ATAGAGATGTCGATAGAAGGCATACGGCTCACTTCCTTTCATGATTTAAGTAGTTGCGTGTTGATTAGTTAAAAATCCAGTGAGGTACGATTGCAGATCTCATGCAGTTCACTTCATTTCAGGGGAGTATTGGGGGATTAGTCGTTGTTGTCGTTGAGTATGTCGATGATAGTGCCTACGAGGGAAACGGTAGCGGTGAGGATTGCGAGAATAGTTTTGCTGTTCATAAGTTCACTTCCTTTCAAAGGGTAAGAGGTTTGGATTCAGGGGAATTAAGTGGTCGAGGAAAATTTTTTTAGCAGAGGATTCCGTCGAAGATAACTCTCATGCGGCTCACCGTCCTTTCAAATGGTAAGAGGTTTGGATTCAGGGGAATTAAGTGGTCGAGGAAAATTTTTTAGCAGAGGATTCCGTCGAAGATAACTCTCATGCGGCTCACCGTCCTTTCAAAGGGTAAGAGGTTTGAGTTCAGGAAAATTAAGTGGTACGCAAAAATTTTTTTCGGAGCAGTTTTTCAGCGTTTCCGCCTTTCAAAGGGTAAGAGGTTCGGATTCAGTAGAATTAAGTGGTACGCGAAAAAATTTTTCAGGGTGATTTGCTTATCTGAATTGACTTTGCAGCGAGAATATTATATAATAATAGTATAATTTTTTTGCGCTTAGTACTTAAATATCGCATCTTCTACCCTCTTACCCTTTGAAAGGAGAAATTACATCATGTCAGATATAATCATCACAAATCTAAGTATTCACAGCAATAATCCTGAGAGGACATATTTCTCGGATATTGGTGATATTACCGGAAAAGATACCAATGACGCACCGGTCAAGTACCTTATCGGATATATCCGCAGCCTCGGCAGAGATGTCGATAAGATAGTTGTCGTACAGACTCCACAGGCGGCTAATGACTATGAGCTGTTCTGTGATATGGTAAAGCCCTTGCACATCGACCCTGAACGGCAGCTTATCCCGGTTGAGGATATTGAGGGCAAGATGGACGAAACTATCCGGAAAATTTCCAGAAACTTCCAGAGCGGCGACAGCGTTTACATCGACACCACCGGCAGCTACCGCAATTCCAGCTACCTGCTGATGATAACCGTGCGTATGCTGGAGTACTCCGGTGCAAGGCTTGAAAAGGCGGTCTACTCCAAGCTTGAGAGAGAAAACGGAGTACTCAAGGATACCGGACAGATCGAAGATGTGACGTATCTTTATAATATGTTCGACCTCATCAACTCCGCCTACCTCTTTACCAGTTCCGGCAGTTCTCACGGTCTGGAGCAGTATTTCGCTGAGACTTCCGACCAGACCGTCCGGGAAACTATCAGCGCAATGAACGAATTCTCGGACATGATCTCCCTTTGCCGCACCTCAGAACTGGAAAAAATACTCGAACGGCTCAACCGTTCCCTGACCAGTCTCACCCAGGTAAGTCACCCCTCAATGGATATCGCCCTTTTCCAGAACCTTATCGCCACTATCCGGGAGAAGTTCCACACAAGCGCCGGTCAGATAGAGTTCCCGGACGTTGTGCGCTGGTGTCTGGACAACCGGCTTATCCAGCAGGCGGTGACTATCTACGTCGAGAAGATGCCGGAGTATTTCCGGAAAAAGGGGATTTTCTCCGCCACTCCCCAGGAGGATACAAGGGTCTTGGCGGCTTCGGAGAAGTCTAATTTCGGGTACTATTACGAACTGTTCTACAACAATTTCCTGAAACTCGATGTCGGCTGTCCCTTGCAGATGCTTCTGAAAACTGCCGCAAATGGTTCAAAGAACAAGCCGGGTCATACAGGAAGTTCTTTCAGCCTTAAAGGAAGTTCTATGGACGGCGCACTTCTTAGTCATCTTTCAGATTGTGCCGATTACATCACTTTCGCAAACTACACCTCATCAAAAAGCTTTGCCGCTTACGGACTTAGCGAGATGTCTGCGCCGCTGAAAAAGTTCTTCCGCCTGAAAAACTCACTGTACACTACCGAAGGCGACAGGCGTAAACCTGATGACCTTAGTAACCGAATGGAGAAAAATTGCCCGGAGATATGGGACATTATGAAGGATAAAACGAACTTAATCCCAAGAAGCACGGAAGGATTTATCCGCACTATTTCCACAAATCACGAGGTCTGCGCTATCCTTTCCGGAATTGATACCACGGTTCAGCTTCCCGGTCAGCTTGCCCTTATCGAGGGACTTCCGGGACGGCTTAAAGGTACGCAGTATACAGTTTCTGCAAAACTGCCGGCGGAGCAGGTTCGCAGCATTTTCCGTGACATTTTCTACGCCAAGACCTTTATCCGCAACCGCATGAACCACGCCGGCGACGAGGATACCTCAAACGCCGATACTGTAGAGTATTTCCGCAGCCACGGCTACTGCGTTGACTCCGACCTGACAGCACAGCAGATACTTGATTTTATGAACCAGGCTATAAGTAAGCTATAAAGGCAACACATAAGTAAGCTTTAAAGGAGATGTTTTAATGAAAAGATTTATTTCAATAAGCCCATTTCAGCCCAAACTTCTGGCAGGTATCTATGAGCCTGCAAATGACGAGAAACTGCGATATGACACACCCAGCAGCTTCCCCATTATCCCCGTGATAAACGCCTACGCTGAGCCGGGGGAGAGCGTGCAGGTAATTACCGTTGTGGCTGATTACGAGAATACTAAAAACAACTACAAGGCACTGAGATCAGCCATTTCTGACCTTGCCGCAAAAAAGGGGATAGAGGTGGACTTCAAGGAGATAAAAATACCATTCATCAGCACTCTTAATGTCCAGCTTGACATTTTCCAGCAGATAATCAGCAATATCTCCGACGGCGACCAGCTTTTCTGCGATATCACCTACGGCACTAAGGTCATGAGCCAGATACTCACAATGTCCGTGAACTACGGCTACCGGGTTTGCAGCGATGTTATGGTAGGCTGCATAGTCTACGGCGAGCGTGACTTCATCAGCCAGAAAATGAAGATATACGACATCACTTCCCTGACCTACATGGACGAGATAACAAGGCTTATGGCTGATAATAAGGTCAGCGACCCGGTAAGCCGCATCAGGACTATGCTGAACTGGGGTGAGAACGATGCTTGACGAAAGAGATATCGCAAAACTCACCGAAGATGAGATAAACGCCGTTGCGGTGAAGTACGACAGCGCTCGCAAGGCTGGACGGCGAAACGAAGCCAATCACTACGTTACCGACCTTTACCGCATAGTCACCGGCAGAAGTATCCTGCATAAGAAGATAGCCGGATATTTTTCCAGTTGGACAGTTACCGCCAATGAGAAAGATACCGACATCAGCCATGACTATTTCGTCTACTCCCTGAAATACTACGACAGCGACAAAAACGACAACTACTGCGCATTTATGATGAAGTATCTGAGATTTTTCATGCTTGATAAGTACAAGGGAAAAAAGCTTGAACTTTTGCGGACAGAGAGCCTTGATAAGGAAGCAGGCGACGACATCAGTGACGGAGAGAAGAATATGGAGACAGAGCGTGAGATAGCCCAGCCCTCCTTTGAAGATGAAGTGGATATGAATGCAGCGTTATCCCGTCTGCCCTCGCTGGTGCTTGGATTTTACCGGCATTTCAGCGGCTTGCAGGCGAACCCCGTCCGGTACAGCTATTTTAAGATATTCAACACCGAGAGCGTGATATCGCTTATTGAGGATCACGTCCAGCCGGAGGTATTCAACAAGGCTGAGACAATGGCGAGCATCGACATGGGGTATGTGCAATTCATATCCACCTCAGAGGTTGAAAGTCCCCAGGATCTCAGACGGCTGAAATACCGCACATACGGGGAAGTTCTGGAAAAGACCACAAAGCCGGAGGAGTTTCTGAAAGTTCCCTGCGAGGGAAAGGTGATTGCAGAATACCGCTATAAATCGGGGCTTGACCCGAAGCGGGTAAGTGATTCGGCTGTGACTCAGCAGAAGATCTGCTACAAGAAAGCTGTCATGGAGTTACTTGGATAACCAAAAAGACCAGAGCCACGATTTTGTGGAACTCTGGTCTTTTTTTGGTTATTTGCCTTTTCTGCGCATTATGCTGCCGAGGCTGTTTCCGCCGCCGCTGCCGCTGCTAAATCTGCCGCCGGTGTCGGTGCTGTTATTTCTGCGGTCATTATTGCGTCCGCCGTTATAGCGTCCTCCGCCGCCATATCCTCCTCTGTGTCCTCCGGACTTATCAGGCTTAGGGTTTGTGGGAAGTGTCTGGCTTTCAGCGTCCAGTGAGGGCAGGTGTTTGTTGAATGGGTCGCATTTGAAGCGGTTATCCGAGAACCACTTGAATATATCGCTGCTTTCGTCGGTATACGGATAGCTTACAAGATTTCCGTCAACAGCGTCAAGGTTAGTGACTTTGAGTATGCGGTCAACGTTTTTGCTGTTTGCGAACTCCTTGCTGTTGTCCTCGCCGGCAAGCTTTGAGAAGTCCTCCTCGGTGTAGGAAGTGCCGTCGAACCGGCGTATCCTGATGCTCTCGCAGATGATCTTAGCCGAGCCAAGTCCGATAGGCTTGCCGTGACCGACCTTGTGGCAATGCTTTGAATCAAGGTCATTTTCACCCAGGTTGAGAACGAATATCAGCTTGCGAAGCTGTGACATGGTGATATTATCAAAGTATACCGGGAAAGTGAACACGCTGTCTTTTTCCATAAGCTGAGCGGTGTTCTGCATATCCTGAGAAACCATTTCAGCGTCCTTGGTAATTGGGTTTTTGATGTTATGCCAGTAGAACTTTCGTCCTGCGATAGTAACGCCGCTGTCGTCCACGTTTTTAGTATCTTCGGGCATATTCAGGTAGAACTCGAAGGAGGAAAGTCTCGGCTGACCCAGAACGGGGAGCAGGAATCTGCCGCCCATTTTCTCAGGAGTCTGGCAAACAGCGTCACCGAAGCGCAGGCGTGAGGAGATGATGATACCGTCGTCGCCTTCACCGATAGTGCCGAATAATGCGCAGGCTTCGCAAAGCTTGTTGATATCGGAGCATTTGTCAAGGGTATGCTCTTTCAGCAGGTCAATGGGCTTTTTATAGAACACTGACCTTGACTTCTGGGCGTGGGAGAAGTAGTAGTTGCTGCCGCTTTTTGTGTACCACACCGGCAGCAAAGCACTTCCGGCTTTCATCTCTTTCAGGAGATTCAGGTAGTTTTTCAGAGCAGGGATAAGTTTTGTGTCATTAGTTCCCTCGATGCTCATTCTGATGTTGATCTCCAGGCGCTCGATGAAGTCATTGTGTATCACTTCCGGCTGACTGGGGGCTTTCTGGAAGATGCTGTCGAAGTTGCAGACTCTTTTCTTTTCACCGGTTTTTTTGTCAAATCTTGTGTTGTTCATTCGGTTCACCTTATGAACGTAACCCACGGTGCTGCACGAACCGCCGACCTGCTGAATGTAGGAAATATCACCGATTTTGCTTGCAGAGAAGCGGACTTCCTGACCCTCTTTGTAATTTCCCAGAAGCTTGTTATTCTTGTCCTTGTGGCGAATGGCAGGGTAGAGGTAGTACTTATCGCCAACCTTTCCCAGCAGACCGGTTTCCCTCTTGTCCTGACGGCTGCTGAAAAAGTCGCTGTCCTCGGCATTTGTGGAGGAGAAGCAGGAGTCGGTGAGTGCCTCGAAAACGCTGCGGAAAGTACCTCTGAGGCTGCTTCCGGGGATCATGGGAGTATTGCCGACCTTGTAGAAATCGAAGTCATGCTCTGAGATCTTGTCGCAAATTGTGAGCTGTGAGCGTGTCCTCAGTTTGCAGTTGATAACGCCGCTGACAGTTCCCTCCGGGTCGATGAAGTACTCGCTGTGATGACGGCGCTTACCCTCTGACACCGGGAAAAAAGTGTATGGATTGATGAAATTGCCCATGGTCATTCACCTTCTTTCAGGAATTTCACAACTCTGAAATCAGAGATGCGAGCGATGCCTTCGTCGTCGAAGGATATGTAGTTGCGGATAACCACCTTGCAAGCGTTCTCGACAGGCAGGGAGAAACTTCCGCCGCCGGTGGTGGGGTAAGTATTCTTGTCCGGTGACTTATCGTAAACTTTTTTATCAATATCCAGGAATTGCTCCTCCTGAATGTAGTTTTTGTCGGTAAGTTTGCTGTCGTCGATAAGGCGATAGCTGAACTGGTCAGCGATAGTGGGGCGCATGATCTTCAGTTCCGCAATATCGCTGAATATCCGGGCTTCCAGCAGGTGTGGAATGTCGCTGATCTCACCGGTATCGCATACCTCGAAGCGGTCGGTGTACATGAGTATCATCGTGCCGGCGTCGGGGAGGAGTTCCCTGACTGTCTGGTTTACGTCAGGTGCAGCGCCGGAATTTGCGATATAGTTGAATTTATTCTGCTCACTCATTGTCAGCACCTCCAGTCATATTCTTGATATCGCCCTTTTTCATGGCATCGGTAACATTAGTGCCGTTGAAGCACATCTTAGTTACGCTGAAAAGTCCACGTCCCACGGCAGTCAGACCGCCAACTGCAAGGTAACCTCTGTCCAGGTCGCATATTACCGCAGAGAGGACGTTCAGGGCTTTCTGGCGGTTCTCAGTATTTTTCATAAGGGTGATATCCAGGGTGCAAGTGCCGTCGAACTGGGTTATTTCGCTGTACAGGGCGCTTGTTTTAGTGCCGGCGGTGTAGCGGTCGATAGCGGTACGGGTGATGAGTTTCTCGGTAGAATTCTCGATACGGCTCTCGGTGAAAGTAATCTTCGACTTCTGCTGCTTGCAATTTACCAGGTCAACGTAACCGAAAACAGCATCGGTAAACTTAGCATCATTGCACAGTTCACGGAATCTGCTGCGGAAAGCGCCAGCCCAGCTTGTGCCGGGGATAACCGGTGTTCCGTCGTTGGTGGAAAGCTGCATATAGTCAGCGTCGTAGATGTCCTTGATAGTATTTGAGCGAATGGAAACAGCGCCCTCCTGTTTAAGGGTGAGGGATATTATGTCCACCGGCAGGTCGTTTGCGAACTTGTCCGGGAAGCCGTCCACGTCGGAGTAACACTTATCGCTTGAAAGGTCGTACTGGTCGAATCCAAGCCATTTATCACGGTCAGCCGCCAGGTCGAACTTAGCCGACATAAGGCTGATGATATCAAGCTGACCGTAGCCGCGGGTAGTTTTCGAGCCGATGCGGATAACGCCGCAGTCGATAGCAGCGAGGGAGCGCAGTACACGTTCACGCTCGGTATCAGTAGGGTCATGGAGTTCGATGAGGGCGGAGAAAATAGCGTCAGTCTCCACGGCTTCCTTATCGAACTTAGCGCCGTCGATGCCCACCTTATTGCCGGGAATGATGTTGCCGTCAGCGTCGTCAGGCAGCTTGTTTTCCAGGGCAACGCTGTCTCTGATAGTGATGAAAGGGTCGGCAGTTTCAGCAGTTCCGTCGTAGAAAATGATACGGCTGGGCTTGCTGCCATTGTCGCTTATGCAGCCCCAGAAATCGGTGTCGTGCCAGTCCTGTTCCTTGAAGAAGTGTGAGATAACTCCGGCGAGGGCAGTAGCCGGGATAATTGGTCTGCCAGAACTGTCAAGGATAACGTCGCTGTCGGTGTTTGCATTTCCGCCAGAGCCGATAGTCATGGGAGAAGCCAGTCTGAAGCGGAGTTTCAGGTATTCGATATTACTTATCATTTTGTTGACCTCCACGTTTTCTGTATTTGATAAGGGTCAGGATAAGCAGCATATACTGTTTCCAGAGGTCTTGCTCAGCCTTTCCGGATAGCTGGCTGTACGCCGCATCGACCAGCTTTTTCATGATAGCAGGCTTTGAAGGGGACTTGCTGTTGTCCTCCGGGTCTTTCTTGCTTTTTTCGTTGAGGATAGAGTCGAGTTCCTTGTAGTCGGTAACGGATTTTACCATAAGTACGCATCTGCCTACCTGTGCCTTTTCCAGATTATTGTATACTTTTTTCTGCTCCTCAACGAACTTCACAGCCTTCATGCGGATATTCTCCATAAGCTGAGTTTTAGCGATAAGACCTGCAAGTTCACCTTTATCAGCAGTAGTCTGGGGGGACTTGATCCCGCTGCCGGACTGCTCAGCGATATCGTCAGCAGGGATTATCATAATTTTACCAAAACCCTCGTTCTGTTTAGAGCCGATGTACTGTATCTGGTTAAATGTCATGGGCTTGTCTGCCTGGAATACCAGTGTAGAACCGGCAGCAATAGCCCGGATATGGGGCTTTTTCAAGTTCCATGTGGAGTTATAGCCGGAGACAGTTCTGTATCTGAGGGCGGAGCAGACACGGGGAAGTCCCTTGTCTATCTCCATGCCGTCCAGACCCAGGGCATTTTGGATACTCTCCTTGGAGAGGTCGTAACCGCCCATATTATCGGGAATCAGGAGTTCTGACAGGGCGAGGACGATGAAGTGACTGCCATTGTCCACCTTGACGGTAGACTCTGACACGGTGTCAAGACGAGCGTCGGTGATAGTACAGCCGGAGTACTGAGCGCTCCTGCTCTTGCCCAGGCGGACGTTCCACTTCTTCATCAGGTCGCAGATAATGCGGATATACTCAGCTTTACCGGAAATAGTTCCCCGGAAATACTGTCCTGAGCCAAGGCTGGTCTGGGTGTAGAGGGTGGAATTTTCGCCGGTACTATGGTGGTAGATAGTCTCGGTGAGTGGTTTTGCGATATTGAGTGACTTGTCGCAGTAGCCGGATTTCATCGGCTTGATAATGCGGGCTTCGTCGCTGGAATCGTAGCGGAGGATATTATAGAAGCTGCTCTCGCCCTTGACCTTGCCCACGATAACGGGAACGGGGAAGAAGTCGTGGTTTTCAGCGTCGGAGATATACAGGTTCGAGAACCTTACGTTATCACGGAGAAAGATGTTCTCAAACTGCTCATCTGCCGAATTACCGGGAGTTTTCAGGTATTCGCCTGCAAGAGAGCCGAGAACGGAAGTACCGGGGATAAAGTCGGCAGTTTCGTCAGAAGCGCCGGAAGCGATGATGATATTAGCGTCCAGGCGGATAGTGTAGGAAATTTCCAGCTCGTCGCCGGAAACAGAGCCGAACTTCACATCACAGCGGTCGTTATCGTCGCAGAGGAATTCGCAGGAAACAGCGCCAAAACCACGGTTGCGCTTATAGCCGATATTGCGCAGCGCCTTGCAAATGCAGTTAAATTCGTCCTTATAGCGCTGGTCGATGTTCACGTCCGCAAAGAATGAGAGTTCCTCGCCCTCGCTGAAAGGGGAGAAGTGGCGGATAACTCTGGTAAAGCGGAGGGAATTCTCCAGAGCGGTATCATTTTCGATAGCGGTAGATGCACGGGTGTAAGTAAAGAGCGAGACTATCTTATCGGTGGTGAGGGAATTGTCGGAAACGGCTTCCTCACGCAGTTTTTCGATATTTTCAAGTCTTGCGTCTGATATAGACAGCGCACCGGGCTGACTGCTGCCGGAAGTGCCGAAAATTTCGCTTATAAAGGGCGAGTTGATATTTTCAGCGGCTTCTTTCAGGCAGCCTTTGAGCCTTCTGCCGCCGATGAATGGGAAACCGAACTTGTCATAGCTAACATCGGTGTCGATAAGTGAGGAAAATCCGTCGCCGCTGGCGCTGCAAAGGTCGGAGCGGAGGGTAATTTTCAGCCTGCTCATATCACTCACCTTCCTTTCTGAACCACAGGTCATAGACGATAGCCAGGTCGTAGAGCATATCCTGGATACATTTCTTATCGTTATAACTTTTGATTATCTTGTCATACTTTTCAATAAGTGTGCCGAATTCGCACTGAGTAGCCCTTGATTTTATGCGCTCCACCTGTTCCATGAAGTAGGAATCGCCCTTGACTATTGCCTCGCTGAGTTCTTTGAGGTTTGAGCGCATATTCCTGTCGGTGGAGATTATCCTGCCCATTTCCAGGAAAGCCTGCCAGGTGGTTGAGAATTCATAGGGGCGAGCGGTGTGGGCGGACTCCTGAACTTCCCGGACGGTTTTCATAGAATTAGTGATACCGCCGTGGCAGTAGTGGAAGTCGATGAAATTCTGCTCCTTTGGTTTGAGGTGAGCTTTTTCCTTGCCGGATTCGCAGCACTGTTCAGCGATCTCATAAACGTCAGCGAACGGCGCATGGCTATGGAAAATCGCCACACCTGCGCAAGCGCTGTTGCCGTTGTCGTTGGGGGAATTGAGTTTAGTGAAGTAAGCGTTGAGTATAGCCGGAACTGCTCTTGCGTTGCAGATGATATTTATCTCGTCGCCGCCATAGATGACAGGGCGATAGCGGTAGCAGTGCTTAGTATCCTCGTCAGCCTTGCTGTAGAGTTCGTACAGGCACTCCTCGATAGCCCGGATAGTATCCTCCACAAACTCCCTGTTTGTGTTCACAGAGAACTTTCTGAGCGCTTCGATACCCTGAGCGTAGGTGGAAACGTCCTTTGTGGCATTTTTCACCTTTTCGCCCATATTATTACCGTCGATATAGATGATTGCCAGCAG
This sequence comes from uncultured Ruminococcus sp., assembly GCA_946612185.1. Taxonomy (GTDB): domain Bacteria; phylum Bacillota; class Clostridia; order Oscillospirales; family Ruminococcaceae; genus Ruminococcus. The sequence goes on along the minus strand of CAMOEP010000033.1, from coordinate 2,356 downwards.
ACTTTCCTCACCCTTCAGGGTAACAAGGTCGTCCAGTTCGCCGGCGTAGAGAAAGTTATATTTATTGTCGGAATTGATTTCCTTGAAGCACTTGCGTTTAGCGGCACTTTCTGAGGAAAGCTCCAGTTTCCTGGAGGCATCTCTTTTCACGATAGGCTGATAAGTGGAGCGGTCGATGAGGGTAAAGGGCATCACGCTGCACTGGGAGTAGTGAGGGCTGAGGTTTTTCTGCAAAGCGTTCTGGGTATACAGTTTTTTGCGGGCGGAAACGAAGTCCTCGTCGCCCGGTTCGATCTCCACATGAGAAGCGATGATGCTGATTCCGGGGCAATTACGCAGCGCACGTTCAGAAAGAGCGTGGTTTATTTTAAGGTAAGTCTCCTTGTCCTTGAATATTACGCACAAGTTGCCGCCGCCCTCGTAGATTATCTCAGCGTCAAATCCACTGAGGCGGAAGTTTTCCAGATAATTTTCGGGGATAGAAAGATACTTATCCCAGTCGCAGCTTATTTTGAAACCGTGATTCTTGTCGGTGAAGAAGCCGTTGAAAACGTCCTTCAGCAATTCAGAACCGCCGGTTATTTCCTGCATTCTGTTAGTCCGGTAGATGTATTCCTGCTTGCTTCGGCAGTCATACAGTGCTAAAATTTGTTTTGATTCACTCAAATGGTATCACCCCTTAAAAGTATTACTTATAATATTCTAACACATTTTTATACATATGTCAACCAATTTACAGGAAAAATTCACAAAAAGTTCAATTGTCTATATGGAGTGCCGTAAATACCACTTAAATTAAATGAATTCTGCAAAATAAGCAACAATTGGTGAAAAAATGAATGATTCCGCAAATAATGACTTGTAGTCACGAATGTGTTAGTATAAAATAATAGTATAAAGATATAGTAGTGGGAAAACGCTGGACGGAACGTATATTTTTGAGGGGAATGTTCAGCGTTTTCTGAATTTGTTTTTTTAAGGTGGAATGGTTTATGTACAAAGAAACTATGAGGAAACTCACCTCCGGGACGCTTTCGGCAGTTATGGCGTTATCGCCCATTGCCTGCGCTTCCGGAACACTTTCGGCAGATGCGGCAAATGCCATTATTTCGTCAGAATTTGACAGCGGCAGAGACAACTGGTCTGCCAGAGGCAACACAACTCTCAGCAATAACAGCCAGAGTTACTACTCCGGAACGGGTTCACTTATGGTCAGCGGACGCATGGAAAAATGGAACGGCGCTCAGCTTAGCCTGCCGCAGTTAAGACCCGGCGGGACTTACAGTTTCAGCGCCGCAGTAATGCACAAAAACGGCTCTGACATTAGTATCAAGATGACCTTGCAGTACCAGAACGGCGGCATGGAGATCTACGACAGAATTGCTGAGTTAAGCGTCAAAAGCGGTCAGTGGACTGACCTTTCAAACGTCAGCTACACTATCCCTTCCGGCGCTGTGAACCCTGCGGTATGTATTGAATCCCCCGACAGCCTCGCAGATATCTATATCGACAGCTTTACCGCAGCCGACAGCGGCACTCCCTCCGGAATAACCACCGGCGGCGGAGTAGTTGACGGCATCGGGAGCAAAAATGTTCCCACTGTGAAAAAGCGTGGCGATTTCAGCGGCGACGGCAAAGTGAACAGCTTCGATCTTACGGAGGCGAGAGATTTGCTTATAAAACAGTTCAGCGGCAGCATGAATGCTGTAGACCTTGAAGTAGCTGATATCGACGGAAACGGCGCTTTTGCCATGAGTGATGTGCTTCTCCTTTCAAAGTACATCATGGGTCAGAAAGACGCTTTCCCGGAGGTTATCCAGACTACCACCACTACCGTCCCGGTAACTACCGCCCAGGATATCGTCACTACTACCACAACTTCAGTAACTCCCATTGGCGGCGATCTCATGGACACTATCGCAAATGATATGGTTCTGAAAGCGCCTGCGGACTTCACCCAGATGCGTCCCGGCGTGGATTACGGCACAATGGAGAAGAAGTCCTACTTCTCCAAGGACGGAAATATGACCAAGAATATGAACGTCCTCCTGCCTCCGGGCTACGATGCAAGCCAGTCATACCCGGTACTCTATGTACTCCACGGTATTTTCGGTGACGAGAACTCCATGCCCGGAATGGGTATCCAGACCATGCTCGGCAACCTTATCGCTGACGGCAAAGCTGAGAAAATGATAGTGGTATTCCCGGCGATGTTCACCGGCTCAGGTATGCCCGGTTTCGACTCCGAGGCGGCGAGAAAGTACGACCTTATCCGGGAGGACATCGAGAACAGCATAATGCCTTTCCTTGAGGAGAACTATTCCGTCAAGACCGGCAGGGAGAATACCGCAATTAC
>CAMOEP010000032.1 GCA_946612185.1 uncultured Ruminococcus sp. | reverse complement strand
TTCTTTCTACCACGTTCACCAAATTATCCCGTAGTTAAGCCGTTTGAGCGATACCAAAAACAGCCGGAACTCAAAACCTCAAAATGAGTCAACGGATTTTAAGTCAAGCGTGTCTGCCATTCCACCACACTGGCGATTAGTATTCAGTGTCACTTCGGAGAACACATTAACAGATAATATTATACCACAATAATCAGCTTTTGTCAAGTCCGGAACGGAAGTTTTTTATCGTTTCCGGATTTTTCCCTTTTAAAAAGGTGCACTCTGCAAATCATGAAATTACCATAACCGATATAAACAGCAAAAGAACTCCCCTATCCCCTCCCAATTTTTAAAAAAGTCATTTCCCTCATAATTACTATATTTTAACACATTTTTTAGTTCACTTTGCTTTTAATAATACCGATATTGCGTTGTTTATATACATTCCAGATGAAATAATCCCAGATTCGATATTACGGTTTACAAAGTTTTTTCAATTTTATTGCCAACTTCTTGTCACACTGATACGTCTTTTTAACCAATTCATCTTCGTTTTATTAATATTATCTTACAATAACATTTTTATTTTCCCCTTTCCTGATTAAAAGTAGCTTTTTTACCATTTTGGTAAATATAAATTTCACTTTTCCTATTGAAATGATATGCCAAACGTGCTATAATATAAAAAATAAATTCATTTTTCGTTTTTATTTAGATTATTAAGGAGGTGGTTACTTGAAAGAACTTCTGAGCCGCATCGGTTTACCGCTTTTTATTCAAGTCATTCTTGAATCCTGGAACGGCATATTTCTGATAATGATGATCATTTGTCTGATATTCAGCAGTAAATCCACTAAAAAGAATATACCAAAGTACAATGAACTTTTCGCAAAGGAGATAATGACTTTCTTTGCTGCTGCTTATTTCTATAATCTTTACAATATATTATCTGTGGTCGGAACTGGCGACCCTTCAGCTACTTGTTTTTTTATAGTCCGTTTCTCAAACTTTATGTACTTCGCTACCGGCGCTTTCCAGACCCTTTTATTCCTACAGCTTATTAAAAACCACGTTGCCATAAAAAACAACTTCATTCACTTAAAGAAACTCGTTACGGTTTTCCAGTGCTTCCACTTTATCCTCATAGGTTTCCTTATCGCTACCCCATTTACTGACGCACTGTACTCGATAGATGATTTAGGTAACTACTACCGTGGCAAGTTCTATTTCCTATGGAATAGCGTGACTATCGTTTCGCTCACGTTCATTTTGTCTGTACTTCTTATTTTCCGCAAACATATTGCGATTCTTCTCAGACAGATAATTATAGTTGCTACTGCCTGCCCCATGCTCGCTTTCATTGTAAACTTCTTCTACAGCGGCATTTCCGTCAAAAATATCGCCGTTTCATTCACGGCACTTATCATATTCATGTGCTACGAAAAACGCAGAAGCTTCCTGGCGGCTGAGACTGCACATGAATTACAGCTTGTCAAAACGGAACTGGCAGAGAAAAAGCTTGCCCTCGAACACAGCAAGAATGAGATACTTCTCGCTCAGATACAGCCCCACTTCATCAATAATTCCCTGGTTGCTCTAAGCGCAAGGTGCATGAAGTACCCGGAGATATACGAAAGTATGGCTCATTTCAATCGCTATCTGCGGTCACATTTTGAAGCACTGGGCAACCTGGAAATGATACCCTTTGAACACGAGATGGAAAACATTGAGGCTTATCTCGCTCTTGAAGCCGATAACTACGGCTCCCGGCTAAACGTTGAATACGACATAGAGGCAGATGACTTTCTCGTTCCTGCCCTGTCCGTTCAGCCGCTTGTGGAGAACGCCGTCCGCCACGGTATCGCTACTTACGAAAAAGGCGGAACAGTCACCATAAGTGTCCACAAAAACGATAACCAGATCATTATTGAGATAATCGACTGCGGCATAGGGCATAATACCCCCACCGTCCACCAGAGCAGACGAAAGTCGATCGGTACAGAAAACGTCCGTGCAAGACTTCGTTTCCTGGCTGACGGCAAGCTGGAGCTGATCAAAAACGAATCAGGTACGACCGCAAGAATAATAATCAATAACCCGACGCAATCAAATCAGGTCAGCTAGGAATAGTTCCGTTCAGACATTAGCAACTGATCTCAGGAACACATTCCGGATCATCATCATAAATTATTAAAGGAGTAAACGTATGATAACATTATCAATCGACGACCAGAAAACTTCCACAGACCTTATGCAGTTTATGCTGAAAAAGATCGACCCTTCTGGTACACATATGACAGCAGGCAGTATGAAAGAGGCTATGGAAATTCTCAGCGACGATGTGCAGATAGTTTTTCTCGACATCGAAATGCCTGGAATGAACGGTATCGAAGCTGCGGAGAAAATAAGAAGTCTCTACAAACGTATTAACGTTATCTACGTTACTGGTCACCCGGAATACAGCTTTGACGCTCACCAGACCCACCCCAGCGGTTTTCTCAGAAAGCCGATATGCGAAAGGGATATTATCCGTGAACTGCAAGACCTCCGCTTCCCTATCGAGCGGATCAAACTCCCGCTTATGGTGCAATGCTCGCCATTCTCGGTTCTTGTGAACAACGCTCCTTTCGACTTCAAGCGTGACCGTACTATCGAGCTTTTCGCCTACCTGCTCTACCGTGAAGGTGCTTTCTGCACAAACGGCGAAATACTCGGCGCTCTCTGGGACGGCGCTTTGGATAAACAAGGCTACCTCCGTCAGCTTATCCTTGACCTGCGTGAGGGACTGAAAGAGGCTGGAGCTGAGTATATTATCATGAAAAAGTACGGAAAGATCGCAATTGACATAAACGCTATCTACTATCAGGGTCAGCTTTCTGAAATAAACGAGGACTTCCACTGGTTTTGATTCACCTGACTATCACGGTTTCAGGTCATTAATTCACTGGTTTCACACAATTTTCTCGCAAATTTCACCCAATTTTCACATTATAGCAAAAATAACCGCAATTGTAGTAACGCTTTGGTAACAGTTACTATGGTATAATTAAGAAAACAAAGGAAATAGACTATCACTTATATGATGTCACATATCAACATATATGCTGATTTTATTCACTATTGCTATGCCTTTTTCTAAATTATACCATATTCTGTTACCAGAGCGCTTTTTTATAATAGTTAGCCTATTATACACATTCGCAAACGAGGTGAACTTTTTTGGATCAGAAAATCAATACTTGTTCCGCTGATAAGGAAACCGCTAAGCAAGATGATGCGAAGAAGAAAAAGAAGTCGCCTATGACTCCTATACAGATCTTCCTCATGAATCTCCTTATCGTTATCACTGTTCTCTGGCTTCTGTTCGGCTTTGTCATCGGCGCTGCTACTGCTCCCAACGGTGACATGGCTCAGAATATCAAAGCTAAAGACCTGCTTATATACTACCGTCTCGAAAACGAACTCCACTCCCAGGACGTTGTGGTACTATCCAAAAACGGTACTTCCTACGTTGCCAGAATAGTTGCCGGAGGCGGCGACAGCGTGGATATCACCGATGACGGCTTGCTCATTATCAACGGGAACACAGTCTCAGAACCGGGTATCCATAACTCTACACCACGGTTTGAAGGATTCGTAAATTACCCCGTTTCACTTGCAAAGGACGAATTTTTCGTACTCGCTGATGCCCGTGGAGGCGCTGAGGACAGCCGCTATTACGGAACTGTCTCCGGCAGCGAGATTCTCGGAAAAGTTATCATGATCGTGCGGCGCAACGACATTTAGCGGAGTGATGCGTATGAAATTTCTGAACAGATTAGCCACCGCTGCTAACGGCGTTCTCATGGCAGTTTCCGCACTTATCGCCGCTGTGCTTCTTGTTTCAGGTCTGTATGTGCTGAACGATATTTACTATACCAACCGCACCGCTTTCACTTCATACGACCTTCTACAGTACCGACCTGCTCCCGCTCAGAACTCCGGTGAACCAAATTACAGCTTCTCCGAACTGAAGGATATCAACACCGATACCGTGGGCTGGATAGAACTTTTCGGCACTAACATCAACTACCCCGTAATGCACGGCAGAGATAACCTGGAATACCTCAATAAGGATATCTTCGGTTACAGTACACTTTCAGGTTCTATCTACCTGGCTGCCGAAAATGACGGCGACTTCAGCAATTGGTATAACCTTATCTATGGTCATCATATGGACAACGGCGCTATGTTCGGTGATATCGAAAAATACCTCGACCCCGACTTCTTCGCCTCCCACAGTGAGGGTATCCTCCAGACTGACTCCGGCGATTTCATCATACAGGTCTTTGCCTGTATCAGGACTAACGCTTACGAAGATGCAGTCTATCAGGTGACCGACGGCGCTGAAAGCAAGTATCCCGTGTTACAGGATTATATCCAGCAGCACTCCGTTACTCAAAAAGAAATTCCCGACGGCGGCAGCAAGATAATCGGTTTGTCTACCTGCTCCGATGCCGTCACCGACGGAAGGATCGTCCTCTTTGCAAGCGTAAAGCCCTGGGATAATGCCACTAACGGCAGCGCCGCTGAACGTATGGCTGAGGATACTTCCGAAGATACTTCCCCACTCCCCCAGCTTCTCACCGCCTCAGGTCACAAGGTCAGCCGGAATAAATGGTCATTCCTGAACCTGATGTGCGTTGTGTGTACTTTCCTTACCCTGCTTCCCGTGTGGGCGCTCAGACGAAAGTTCGGTCAGATGCGCTACGCAAGGAATATGATAAAGAAACTTGAAGATGATACCGACAACCAGGAAGATGTTCCGGATATGGATAACGTTCCGGAGGACGCTGATGAAAATAACCCAAACAGCCAGATCGTCAGTGACCTGAAACACTTTCTGAGAAAAAGCCGTACCGGTCTTATCCTGGAAGCAATTATCCTTATCGTTTCGGTCATCGCTTTCCTCATGACCGAGGATATCACCGGACGAATGGGTATCCGTGACAAATGGACCGGACTTATGATACTCATCGCTGCCGCAGCCCTCACCGCAGACTTCATCTGCCTGAGATACCGTGGTCAGCGCCCGGAGGAAGAAAATTCACCGGAAAACTAATTTCCGCATATTATATTTTATCACAAGGAGGTGGTGCATAATGAATAAAACTCAGTTCGCTGTAAAATCGGCTTTCAAGCGTGTTACAGTTTCCTTTATAAGCCTTGCAATGATCATGTCATTTATTCCCGACAATATCCACAAGGCATTCGCTGATGAGGTAAAGACTGTTTCTGAAAACGTCAGCGACGTGATAGCTTCTTATCAGGATACTGATGAAGAACCCGCTGCCGAATCTGCTCCTCTTGAGTATCAGGTCATTAGTGCATCTCCCGATGAAAAAGAAAAAGAAGTCGTTACACTTGACGGTCTGATGCCCTCAAATGCTACAGTTAACGTTTCTGCTGTCGAGAATGATCCTAACGAGAATATCTGTGCTTACAATATCTCTATCACCGATAACAACGGTGACGAGTTCCAGCCGGAAAACGGAAGCACTATCAAGGTGGATATCACCAATTCAAGCATTGCTGAGGCTGATTCAAGCACTCTCCGCCTGTGGCATATCAGTGACGACGGTATCCGTGAAGAAATACGGAACTTCAAGGTCTACAACGATACTATCACTTTCCAGGCTGACGGCTTCTCGGTTTACGAAGTTGATAACGGCACTCCCGGTGTCAGAACTTACCACTTCATGATGCCCGATAACCCTGATAATGAAAACAGCACTTACTCAAAATACTACTTCCCAACTTCAAGCCTTGACGATTCAGGCGCTTTCAAAAAGATCTGCAAGCAGACCATTAAAAACGGTGAACACCCCATATTCCCCCAGCTTCCTGCTGAGGAAACAAGTAGGTACACTTTCGTGGGATGGTTCGTTTATGACAAAACTAACGGTCTTGCAGACGAACCTTTCGACTTCGAGAATATCCCGGAAATACAGCCCGGAGTGGAAAACGTTGAACTTCGTGCAGTATTCAAGTCCTGCGCATTCATCATCTTCCACGACCAGTACAACAGCAAAACAAGCAGTTTCACTGTATCTGCAACAAGACGTGGCGTTCTCGTAAACGGCTACGCTGATATCGACATAAGCGACTACCAGGTAAGCTACGACGACCAGGACCCCAACAAGGCTGACGGTCAGCCTCCTCAGATGCATTTTACTGGTTGGGCAGACCTGATGGACAGTCCACTTACTGAACTGTCTGAAAGCGAATCCGCCGGACTGACTACCGAGGAAATTAACGAGCTGAAACAGGAAAAAGTGGCTTCACTTTCCGGAAGCGCAATTAACGAGTACCTGAACAATACTCCTAATATAACACCCGTTTCAAGCCCTGCACATATCTCGAATACCACTCGTCTGTACCCGGTTTTCGAGCCTATACGCTGGATCGAATTCATAAGCGGCGATGCCGGAAGCGGTGCAACTTATATCCCTCCGAAAAGCTTCGCTCTTAGTGACGGTTTCAGTTTCAGCAATCATACCCCCACCCGTGCCGGCTACATTTTCCAGGGCTGGTTCACCGAGGACGGCACTCAGGTCACTGACGCTGACCTTAATCTGACAACATTTTCCAACGACCAAATGTACTCCGACGGCACTAAGCTGTATGTCAAGGAAACTGCTGCAAATGCCGAGGGCAAGAAGATAGTTCAGGTAAAACTCTTTGCTCGCTGGACTCCCGACGCTTCACAGTATACCGTTATCATCTGGAAGCAGAAGATAACCGATAATGCTGATATGGACATCATTGATGACCGTGCTTTACACCCTGAGTTCGAGAATACCAAAGCCGGCGACGAGGCTTACAAGGAATACATCGCCAGCATGAAAGAGGCAGGCAGAGTAAAGTCCTACGACTTCGAGGAAGCTACGACCATTTCAGCTAATGTCATGACCGAACAGGTCGTATCCGTTGCTTCTAACTTTACAAACAAGACGTACACCGGCTTCTATTACCTGACCTGTGACCCGGCTAAGACTGTTGCAGGTAACGGCTCTACTGTTCTGAACGTATACTACGACAGAGAAAGAATGGTGTACAATTTCTACAGCGCACGCTCAACCAGTTCAAATTATCTTATAGTTAGCTGGAACGGATTATACGGTCAGCTTATCGCTGATAACGGGTACACCTGGGATTTTGAAACAGCGTGGTATTATTATAAGGGTTCATCTTATACAAGAACGGGTATATCCTACCTTGACGCTTTCGATGTAACTTCTGCGAGCTACAGCAATCACAACAACTCCACTCACACTTACACTATTCCGATATACGCAAGCGGTCAGAATGAAGGCGGAAAGATCATTCATGTGCTTCAAGACCTTAATGGTAATTATTCTCTTGATAACAAAGACCTTGTTAAAACCAGCAGAGCAAACCAAAATAACTTAAATTTCAATTTTACTAATAAATTCACCGGTTTTGAAGTTTGTGGCTATACTTTCAATAATTTTACTCCTACTCCGGAATATGCAGCTGCCGTTGACGATGTAAAAAATCTCGGATCGAATGACATCTACGTTTATCACAGACGACTGTCATATACCATTACTTTCAGACACCCTGTTACCAATGATCAATACATTGAAAAGACCTTATTGTACCAGCAGCCACTCGCTGATTTTGTACAGCCTGACCCCCAGGACGCTTCGACTGGTTTTAACTTCACTGGCTGGTACCTCAACAGTGGCGGTAATGTAAAGCTTGACTTTGATAACAGCACCATGCCTGACGCAAACATGGTCGTTTACTCAGGCTACGAAAAACAATGGTTCCTTGTAACTATAGACCCTAACGGCGGCGAGATCGCTGACAGCCAGTCAACCTGGTTCTGGGAAGCATACGACGGCGAACCTATCTCAGAATACAAGACCGCTTCACGAAACTATGAGCCTAATGTATTCGGAGATCACTACTACACCCTCCACGACAGAGCGTACTACGGTCTGGGCGATGAGTGGGATCCTTTCGAGGACGCTATCTCCGACAGATGCGCTAAGTATACCACCGACGCTTCACTCAGCACTGATGCTATAAGATATAGCCACGCTGAAGGTGTTTATCGCTATCTGGGCTGGTACAGAATATTACCCGACGGCTCGGAAACACCATATAACTTCTCTGAGCGTGTCACATCTGACGTTCACCTGAAACTCCACTGGAAACAGCTCGGCACTTACAATATCCAGTATAACGCCGGCATCGGTATTATCGACGGCAGCGACTCGAATGAGACTACATTCTCTTTCCTCGATGCGGATAACTACTCCGATCACGCTGATGTTGTCGTTACTCGTGTTGCTAAAGATCCGGATGGTATGTATAACTTCGTTGGCTGGAAGATCCACAACGACTCCTCTGAGAGAGTGTATTACCCCGGTCAGAGCTTCCAGTTCAGTTCACTGTACGCTACCCCTATCCCCTACACTGATCCCGAAACCGGCGAGACTGAAACACGGAATACTATCATTCTTGACGCTGTTTATGAGGAGATCAAAAACGCTGCTATCATCTACGATCCTAACGGCGGCGAAGTAACCCCGGAGGCTAAAGATGCTGCTAATGCCGGCGGCACTATCCTCTCCCCGGAAATTCCCCTTTCCTATACAATAAGCAATAACCAGCTTATCGTAAGCGATTTCTTAAATAATACAGCAGTTAAGCTCAGCAACGGCGTTGGCTTCACAAACAATGACTACAGGTTCATCGGCTGGAATACCAAACCCGACGGCTCAGGTATAAGCTTCGACCCCAACAGCGTTGATATCCGTCGTGTGGATACTAACAGCCACCCCTCAGTTCTGTATGCTCAGTGGGAAGTTATGGTGTACTTCGATAAGAATAACTCCGATTCCCCTGATAACGACACCGGCTGGGGCGGTCACTGGGAAGATTCAGACTACCAGTACGACACTGTAAGGAAACAGTACTACAAGGCTATAAACCTGAACTCCGTTATCGACTGCCCTCCCTATACTCCTGTTTCCAACAACAGCGAGCAGATGTTCCACTACTGGTCAACAGAGAAACAGACTGAGTTTGGCAGCGAAACCGAACCCTTCAACTTCGCTGAAACCAAAATAACTAAGGAGTTCCTGAACGGCGCTAACAGCATGACTCTCTACGGCTGCTGGAAAACTCCCATAAAGATTCCTGTTCATGTTGTGGACACTACCGATAAAGACTGGGTACTGAAGGATCAGTGGCTAAGTGACCCGATGATAAAAATCAACGGCTCTGAAGTGCTGCTCAATTCCAGAGAACTCTGCGACGAATTGCTAAATCCCAACGCTTCCGCAGGTTATGACTGGGAACTCGCCTGCACTGCCGGTAACGGCGCTGAGGACTACAAGTCCATATCCGAGGATACTAAGATCGACAGTATATGGTACGACCCGGAAACAAGACAGGTCATGGTAACTCCCAGCGGCAGCACCACTCCCCGTGTTTTCAACGAGGAAACTGATGCAGTTTACCTGGTTTACTACAAAAGTCCTGAAACTCTGCCTATCATTTATAGGAAAATGAACCTTGAAGGAAGACTTGTAGATATCACCAAAAGAAACGATGCTCCCACTGACGCAGATGTTTCCAAGATAGCTTACAATATCCACGAAAGAATAAATGCTCCCCTTTCCTACACAAATAATGCTACAAACTACTACTCTTTCGCTATCGGCGTTCCTGGTGCTAATAGTTCGGCTGGAATGAAGATCATCACCGACTACAAGAGTAATGACACTGACAGACCATTCCTCCAGATAAGAAATACCTGGAAGGGCTTCCAGTACTCCATAGGCAATGAATGGGTAGACTGCGGCTACGATGTTAATATCTACGCTATCTACTACGAAAAGCGCCCCACTATCGTAAACCTTAGCGAGATAACTAAGGGCTTACAGGCTGATATGGATACTCCCTTCCACTATCAGGTGACTATCACAAAAAATAAGATCGAAAAGGGCACAAGGAATTACTACTCTCATAGAAGCAATCAAACCAATTACAATTTAATAACAAATGATCCAAGATATCCTCAAAATGAACCAATTGACAGGATAGCTGAAACAACAGTCCTTTCAACTCAGACTATCGACCTTTCTAACGGTGATACTACTTCCTACGTTTTATTCTATGAAGCTCCATCTCCATATACACCTTCTGGTCAGAATAATTACGTCCTGTACGCTGAAAATGGATATACCACATCAAACGGCGGTATACGAAATGTTTCCTACAAAGAAACGATCGACGAGGTATCATACACCCAGACTATCAGTATAGTTCAGGCTTCCGACCCGCTATTCAAGACCGTAAACGATGCGGTAAGCGGTGATAAGCTTTATAATGCTGAATTCACCTCGTCTAAAACTTCCGATACCCAGACTATCACTTACACCAATACAAGTATAACCGCAAAGGAAGTCAAAGTCGCACTGGCTCATGGCAATACGATCACTGATAAGACCGATGAACTCAGAACTGCTGATAACTCCATTTACAGCCACGTCTTTGACTCCACTGGATCATGGAATATCTCAAACACCGATGTTTTATCCCCCGAAAGCCTTATAGATAATAACACCTCTTACGTTTTCTCCGGCATCATTACCGGTTCTGCTGACAATTCCGGAAACGTCACAGTTTCCCGAACTGGTGTTCCCTCTGTAACTTTCGGCAGCGTTCCCGGCGGCAGCTACGACTTCTTCGTTGGCAGCGATAATTCCGATATACTGGGCGATGATGAGATATGGTTCGTTTATTCACAAAAGCCTGTCATCAAGTATGTGTTCAAAAAGCCTGACGGTACTTTTGAAACTCTCAGTTCTATCGAGAGAAACGGCTCAGTTTTCAAGCGTGATATTACTACTGAGAACCCCGATGGTACTGCGGCTGTATCGGGCGAAATGCTCCCCGTAACATATGAGAAAAGTCTGCTTATCGCTCAGATCACAACCCCTACTGCTCCTGCTTTCGTTATCCCCGGCGACCTGGACTACGGTTCAAATTACCTTGCTCTCGACCTTAAAGGTATTGGCGTGGGCAGCACTGACGAAAATATCAGCGATACGGTAATGGCCGAATGTAACTCTATGCAGATATCTATAAACGAGGGATATATGCAGTATAAATTCAGTGGCTCCGATACTATCAGAAATATGCCTGATGACCCGGTAGTATATGTTATTTACGAGATAAAGGGTCATGAACTGGAACTTTCCAAGACAGTCACCGGCGACTCAGAAGGCAAGAATGAATTCACCTTCACTATCCAATCCCCTGCTCTGGATAAAAGCAGCTACTTCATCAGCGGCTTCGGCAGCAATGAAACTATCCAGGCTGTAAACAATACTATAACTGTTACTGTTCAGGCTGGAAAAAGTGTCACTCTCTACGGTCTGCAAAACGGTGTGTACACTATCACCGAGACTGACTCCGGAAACTGTACCGTTACTGCAATGGTAAACGGCATTAATGCGCCAGTTACGCACAATTCCGCTGTAGCAGTCATCAACTACGACACTAAGGTGAATGTGGTGAACAATTACCCCATTCCCGTAACCGGCACTAAATCAGGCAGTTCACCTTATTTAGCTGTTATCGCAATCATTTCGGCTGCGGCAGCAGTTATTTACATCACAAGGCGAAAGGAGGAGATGCGACATGAGACATCACTCTGAACGCCGTATCATAAAACGCTCCAGGGATAAGCCTCCCTGAAAGCTTATAAAGGATGAATAAACTATATACCTATTACGAAAGGATGATCTTAATGAAAACTACTATTAAAAGAACTTTAGTCTCTATGGCATCTATTCTCGCTGTTTCCGCTATGAGCGTTTCTGTTGGCGCTTTTGCAGCAAATTCCGGTGCTATTAATAACCCACCCGCTAACACTGTTACCGAAAAATCTTCACAGGTTATCCCTCTCAAAAAGGACATCGTTCTGTTCAACGTTGACGGTAAAGAGATCTACGAGCCTAACATCACCTACACTTACAATATTACCGCTCCTGCAACATCAGCTACCATTGAGACTTATGCTCCCGACGATTTAAATCCTAACGGTTCTGTGAAGGAAGGTGCAAAATCTGTAACTCTCACTGTTCGTCAGGGCGTTATAGGCGCTATATCTACTGAAGTTGGTGATAATGCTTCAACTACTGACATAAAAGAAGGTACTATCACTTTCGGTGGTGACACATCTGCTGCAAAGAAAACAAACATGGAAAACGTTGCATTTATCAGTCTTGCAGACATTGGAGTTAATAAGGCTTCCGGCAGTCTGAATATCACTGTTAATGCTAACGCTATCTATAATAACGGCAATAACGACGACAGCGCTACAAAGAATCCCCCCGGTGTTTACCGCTATAAGATATCTGATGTTACTGATAACAACCAGTATACCAATTCCGGCGTTACAGAAGGTTCTGCTCCTGACAACCTGTACCTCGATGTTTATACAAAGTACAACGCCGATAAGAACGGCCTTGTTATCTACGGCTATGTTCTCCTCAAGAGCGATGGTAATTCTGAAGAGAATACATCCATTACCTATGTTTATAACAAAGGCGACGGCGTAAAGGTCACTGGTTTTGATACTGAGTCCGAGGATAAGGATACAGACGGTGACGGTAAGATCACTACAGGCAGTGGAGTGGTAGAAACCGAACTTAAATCTGATACTTACCACACTTACAATGTTACTGTTAAGAAAGAAACTGCCGGACTGCTTGCAGATGCACAGAACAAGTTCCCCTTCACTCTTGACTTTACAAGCGCTGATGCTTCCGGTGTTGATTATT
>CAMOEP010000031.1 GCA_946612185.1 uncultured Ruminococcus sp. | reverse complement strand
TTCGTTGCAGGCTTCCTCGGTTCACCTCAGATGAACTTCATCGACGCTGTTCTCAGACAGGAGTACGGTCAGTACATCGTTGAGTTCGGTTCAGAAGATACAAAGACCTCCAGAGGCGTTAAGTACCAGATCATCGTTCCTGAGTCTAAGGTCAACTCCGACCTGGCAAGATACGTTGACAAGGAGATCATCCTCGGTGTTCGTCCTGAGTCTATCCACGATGAGGAAATGTACCTTTCTAACGCTACAACTGGTGTTATCGACGCTTACGTTGAGATCACTGAAATGATGGGTGCTGAGACATACCTCTACCTCCTGTGCGAGGGTAATTCCCTTACCGCAAGAGTTAGCCCCAGAACTACAGCAAGACCTGGCGACGAGATCAAGGTTGCTATTGATCCTAACAGGATCCATATCTTCGATAAGGAAACTGAAAAGGCTATTGTTAACTGATATATTCACTTTTCATATTTATCCTTTCTTTTCTGCTGTCATTGGGCATGGCAGCAGGCAGAATGCCGCAGCTTTTTGGCTGCGGCTTTTTGCTGATTTTCCATAGGAGTTACAAATGAATAGCATAAAAAATTACATAGAATCAAAAAAGGACGAAATGACGGCACTTCTGGCACGTCTGGTAGCCGTTCCCAGTGTTCAGGGCGAAGCTGAGGAGGGCTTCCCCTTTGGCAGAAAACCGGCTGAGGCACTCCGGATAATGCTTGAGGCAGCAAATGATTCCGGCTTTATCACCGAGAACGTGGACAACTACGCCGGCAGCGCCGATATTTCCGAACTTTCCCCTGAACTGGCTATCCTCTCACACCTGGACGTTGTTCCCGCCGGCGACGGCTGGACAAGTGACCCTTTTATACTGCGTGAGGAGGACGGCAGGCTTTACGGCAGAGGTACTATCGACGATAAAGGCCCTGCTGTTGCGGCACTTTACGCCTTGAAAGCGGTAAAGGAACTGGGTATCCCCTTGAAAAAGGGCGTTCGCCTTATCTTCGGCACTAATGAGGAGAACGGCTCGGCTGATCTGGCGTACTACCGCAGTAAACGCACACTTCCGCCGATGGTTTTCACTCCCGACGGCGACTACCCTGTTATCAACGTGGAAAAGGGTATGCTCCGGGTGTATTTTTCCGCTGAGTACTCCCCCAACTTTGACGCTGATAACGGCACAGTCCTGGTGGGCGTAAGCGGCGGCACAGTCATAAACGCAGTCCCCGGAAAGTGCGATTTCCAGTATATTTCCGGCAAGGACGATGGCGTACTTGCGTCATTCGGAACAGTCGAGGGTACTCCCGCCCACGCCTCCACTCCCGAAAAGGGCGAGAACGCCATAACCAAGCTGCTGGGTATGCGTGATGACTGGGAAAGTCCCCTGGTAAGCGGTCTGGCGAAGCTGTTCCCCCACGGCGAAACAGACGGTTCTTCATGCGGAATGGGCTTTTCCGACGATATTTCCGGCACTATGACAGCGGTACTTTCCCTGCTGAACATGAAGGACGGCAGACTTAGCGGTGCGGTGGATATACGTTTCCCCATTGACCGGAGACTGGACGAGATACGGGAGATAGTCTGCGGAAAACTCACTGCTATCGGCTACACTATCGACAGTGCGGAGGGCGTTGAGGCGCATTGCACTGACGAGAACAGTCCCTTTGTACAGGCGCTTCTGAGCGTGTATGAGGAGGTTACTGGCGACGAGGGCAGATGTATTGCCATAGGCGGCGGAACGTATGTACATGAGATAGAGGGCGGCGTGGCGTTTGGAGCGGAGTTCCCCGATGAGGAGAACAATATGCACAGTCCGGACGAATCCATAAAGGTAAGTTCGCTCCTGAAAAACGCCGAACTCATGGCAAATGCAATAGTTCGCTTGTGTACATAAGCCGCTTAGCGAGCGGCGGCGCTTCTCACGTTGGCGCTCGCAAGCTGCGTCAGCTTGACCACAGCCGCTTAGCGAGCGGCGGCGCTTCTCACGTTGACGCTCGCAAGCTCGCTTACCTTGGTAGAAACGGTACTTTGTACGTCGCTCAACCGTGTTTTCCTTGGTACTGCGTTCTATTTAAGAATTTCGGTAAACTTTTGTTTTTACGGTTATGCCTGGAAACATAGTACCAGTACAAATTTGGTTGAGCGACGGCAAAATGTGATGTTCTAAAAAGTAAGCGAGCCAAAGGCGAGCGACACCGTGAGGGCGGTCGAGCTGGCTCAGCTCGGAAAAATAAATAACTGATAGACGAAATATCAGTTGATAATTGGATATTTAAACAAAAATGATAAAAGTTCACAATTTTTTACAAAAAAACCCTTGTTATAAAATAGATATTGTGATATAATAATTTCATATAGCAGGTATTAGGGAATTGGAAAACGTTTATTGAAGGAGAACATATGAAGCTACAGCAATTAGAATACGTTATAACAATTGCTCAGGAGGGCAGTATCACGGCTGCTGCCAAGAAACTTTATCAGGCTCAGCCTAATATCAGTATCGCCCTGAAAGAGCTTGAATCCGAGATCGGTATGCAGATTTTCTGGCGTACCCCTAACGGTATGGTGCTTACTCCTGAAGGCGAGGAATTCCTCGTCCGTTCCAAAGAGATCGTCGAGAGTATGCACAACCTGGAGACCGACTACGCTAAGAAGGATAACGACGGCGTTATGATAAAGATCGCCGCTCCCCGTTCGCCTTACCTGGCAGCAGCTATCGGTCTTTGGATAAACACGATCAGCGACAAGGAAAGACTCAGCGTTCACCTGCTGGAAACTCACCCTCATCGTGTCGTTGAGGAAACAAGCAGCGGTAAGGCTGATATCGGTATCATGAGAATACCTGCTACTCAGGCTGCTGTATTCGCAAGTCAGCTTGAAAGCAGAAAGCTGATATGCCGCACTCTCAATGAGTTCAGCATGAAGCTGCTCATGAGGGCAGACCATCCGCTGGCTAAGTATACTGATGTCCCCTTTGAGGAACTCAGAAACTACGTTGAGATCGTCCACGGTGACGATGAACTTAACACATTCGGCAGAAATTGCATCAACCCGGACTACGATACAGATACCAACCGGAAGCTGGTGTACGTCTACGACAGGGGTAGTAAGATGAGTCTGCTGAACACTATCAAAGGCGCTTATATGTGGATATCGCCCGTGCCTAAGCAGGCAATAGCCGGTGATGCCGCTGTTATAAGAGACTGCTCATTTGCCAAGATAAAGATGAGGGATATGATGATCTGCAAGAAAAACAGCGAGAATAATAAGCTGATCAAAGACTGCATGGACTACATAACAGTGTTTACTGCAAAAGTTTTTGAGTAAAAAAAAGAATGAGAAACTCTTGGGGGAAAGTTTCTCACTCTTTTTTATAAAGGATGAAATTAGAGAATTGCGAAATTAAAAAATAAAATCTGACATGAGGCTTACCGTTTTTGGATTTCCCTCACCGTCTGAATATATTATATCACGCAATACCCTGATTTGCAAATATATAATTTTTATTAGTATATATAGTTTTGTATATCCGAATAGCATTATTATTATCATTTTATACAATTGGTATACACTAAGGAGCGAACCATGAGCAAGTTAACCGACCTTACAGAAAATTTCCGCCAGGATCTTGAAGAATTTACCGACGGCTGCCGTGAAAATCAGGAGGCAGGCGGCTGGGACAGCGATAATAACGGGGATATGGATGACTACTATGTCCAGAATCTTATGAGCTGTATGCTCAGGATCATCGGCTCGGACGGGAATATCAGCCGTCGTGAGGCTGAGTTTTTCAATGCCTGCTTTGGCACTGAGAATACTGTCCAGGAACTTGACAGGATGTACGACGACAGCGAGGATATCCTTTCCGGCGAGGAATTTGAGACTCGTCTGCGTGAAGATTTTGCCCAGCTAAAGCGAATAAATACCCCACTTGCTGACTCCTACCGTGACCTCTGGCTATCCGCCTGCGAGATCCTCATCGCCAGTGACGGGCAGCTTCTCCCCCAGGAAATCGAATCCGCCAAACACCTGAAACAGCTTTTCTGATTCCCATATTCCTGCTATATATGGCAGTTTTTCCCTCTGCCAATAAGGACACACATAATGATATATTTTCCCTTCCTCTCCCTCTGAAATGAACGTGAAAAAATTTCCCTCTGATCGACGTATACTGAAAGTACATCTATCAGAGGGGAGTTTTATTTTTTGAAGCTGTCCGCAAGACGGCAGAGATTTGCTTCACCTGAACTCAGGTAAGTGAGTTCGCCGGTATTCAGCTTTACAATAAGGTTAGCGTTCTGGTCGATTCCCATAGCCTTGCCGACTATCTGTTTTCCGCCTACTTTAGCCGTTATCATGTGCCCGGTGAGAAGTTCACGGCGGCGGTAGTCATTGAGAAAAGCCCTGCCCTCGATATTATTCAGGTACTTTTCCATGCAGTTGAGTATCTGGGCGCAGAGCATATTCCTGTCGAGTTTCAATCCAGTCTCGTCCTCGATAGATGTGGCACGCTTTTTCAGTTCATCGTCGAAGCTATCGCCGGTGCTGCGGACGTTTATACCGATTCCGACGACCACCATATCCAGCGACTTCATTTCCATATCGAAGGAGGCTTCTGTGAGGATACCGCAGATCTTCCTGCCGTTCATATAGATATCGTTGACCCATTTTATGTGAACGTCCTGACCGCAGAGGAGTTCGACAGCTTCCGCAACGGCGCAGGCGGCACGGGAAGTTATCATACCCACGTCCTCAAGCCGGAAATCCGGGCGCAGGAGAATACTCATATACAGTCCTTTTTCAGATGGCGAAACGAAGCTTCTGCCGAGTCTGCCACGCCCCTGGGTCTGGTGGTCAGCGATGACGGTCAAGCCGTGACAAGCGCCCTGTGAGGAAAGAGCTTTTGCTTTAAGGTTAGTTGAGTCTACCTCATCGAGAATGAGGATCTCTCTGCCGATATAGCGAGTAGAAAGGTTGGCTGAAATGACTTCCTTAGACAGGTGGTTATTGTTTTTCGAGAGCCTGTATCCCTTAGCGGTCACGGAGTCGATGCTATAGCCGTCGGCTTCGAGGGAACGAACAGCTTTCCAGACCGCATTTCTGCTAACGTTAAGCTTTTCCGCCAGGAGAGTGCCGGAGAGGTAGTTATCTCCGGACTGGATAAGTGCTTTGAGCAGTTCAGATTTTACCTGCATAAAAAAACTCCTTAATTGACCTGTCCGCACAGAAATAATGGAAAATGGCGGTGCAAACTGTGGATACAGGTTTTTATAGTATTATACCATATCCCCTCAGCCCTTGTCAATATACTTGTCAATTCGCAAGCTGGAGTCAGCTTGACCACCCCCACGTTGTCGCTTGCTTACGCTCGCTTACTTTTTTAGAAACGGGGCTTTTGCCGTCGCTCAACCGTGTTTGTACTGGTACTAAGTTCTATTCAAGTATTTTTGTGAATTTGCCGCTTTACAATTCTACCGGAGAACTCTGTACCAAGCTGAGCCAGCTTGACCGCTTCTCACGATGCCGCTCGCTTACTCGCTTACTTTGACAGAACATTACATTTTGTCGTCGCTGGGCTTGGTTTGCAATGGTACTGAGTTCTATTTGGGTATATTTCCGGGATTTATAGGTGTTAATCTAAGAAAAACTCTGTTTTTTCTATGGAACAATCCCTAAAGAAAAGAAACTGAAAAAACTTTCCGTCCCAAATGTATTAAAAAATAGCGCCGCAAGGCGACCCGATAATTACGCATTAAAAAACGAGGAGGATTACTATGAGCAGCTTCTCTGAGCTGATAAAAAATTTCGATAAGACCCGTTCCTATGTCCGGGATTTCTTCATATACGGCTATAAAGTCCGCAGCGATTTCAGCCGGAAAAGCAGCCGTACCTACGACGACGAAAAGCGCCGGGTGGAAAGCTGGCTGGGCGACTATATCTCCTATTCCACCTCGGAACGTGGCAAACAGACCTGTATATGCGTTGACAGCGGTCATATCGCAGAAAATCCGCTGTATAACGCCTATTACTCCAAAAGCTTTACCGCCAACGATATCCGCCTTCATTTCTTTATACTCGACATTCTCGCTGATGAATATATGCTCTCCCTGAAAGAACTATACAACGCTATCGACCAGCGATTCGGCGCTATATTCGATGTGCAGACCATTCGCCTGAAACTGAAAGAGTATATCGGTGAGGGACTTATCACCGCTGAAAAAGACGGCAGAACGGTCTACTACAGGCTTTCTTCGGATAGGGTCACGGATTTCATGGAAGTCTTTGAGGGACTGCCCGACGCTGTGCGGTTCTTCTCGGAACAGGCAAACTTCGGCATCGTCGGCAACAGTCTTATGCGCTCGGCGGATATTAGCAACGACATCTTCCGCATGAAGCATAACTATATAGTCCACACCCTTGAAGATATCCTCCTGCCGGATATCCTCCAGGCTATCGACGAAAAGCGGTATATAACCGTCGAAAGCTTCGGCGCTGGCAGCAGCGTTATTCATACCGCCCGACTTGTCCCATTCCAGATAATATCCTCCGTCCGCACCGGCAGACGCTACCTCGCCTGCTGTGATACGAAATACAAGAACATATGCACCGTCCGCCTGGGATTCATAAAGTCGGTGAAAGTGGAGGAGGTATGCGGTAATTTCGATACCCTACAGCGGAAGTATCAGAGCTGTCTGAGCCGGTGCTACTGCGTATCCATGAGCCGTCCGAAAGACGTTAAGCCCCTTAAACTGGTTATCCGCACCGACCCCGACGAGACTTTTATCCCCGAAAGGATACGCCGGGAGATGCGCCTTTCCACTCTGGAAGAACTTGGCGGCGGCAGGTATCTGCTGACTATCGACTGCGGCGACCCCAACGAAGCAATGCCCTGGGTCAAGACTTTCATCGGCAGGATAGAGTCCATAGAGGGCGGCGAGCCGATAGTTATAAACCGCTTTCTCCGTGACATTAAGCGCATGGAGAAGATGTATGGAGGTGACAGTGAGGAATGAATATATTCAGCGAGATCTACGGCGCATACTACCGGATAGTTGCCAGGATACTGGAGGAGCGAAGCGTCACCCCGGCACGAATGAACGAGCTTATAAGGAAGTATGGCTTCCGTGACTCGGTGCTTTTCCTCCCCCCGAAGATAGACCCACGTTCCGGGGAAAACTGGGGGCTTCTGCGCAGCGAGGGCGGCGTATTCAAGGCAGTAACGAAGAATCCGCCCCCGAAGATAGTCACCGCCCTGCAAAAGCGCTGGCTGAAAGCTATCCTCGCAGACCCTAAGATAAGGCTGTTTATGGACGACGATACCATAGCACGCCTTGAAAAGCGTCTGGAGGGTGTACAGAGCCTTTTCAGGAGCGAACACTTCTACATACCCGACCGCTACTCAGACGGCGACAAGTACGATTCTGAAAGCTATAGGAGCGTGTTCAGGACGATACTCACCGCCGCCCGTGAAAAGAATATGGTGGAAGTGACCTACCGCAGCCGGAAAGGTGCAGTAAAGCGGCTGATACTCCTGCCGGTGAAGATAGAGTACTCCCATAAGGACGACAAATTCCGCCTATACGCCGTCCAGCGCAGGCAGGGCAGGCTGAAAGAGGGGTGTATACTGAACATCGGCAGGATAATTTCCGCTGAAAATACCGGTATTACCGAGGATATCACCGTCCCTCTGGATAATCTCCGCAGTTTCCGCCGATGTGACGAGCCTGTGGAAGTCCACATAGCCGCCGAGCGCAACGCAATGGAGCGATTTCTCATGGAGTTCGCCTCCTACGAAAAGCAAACCGAACTGGACGACGACGGAAGCGGCTGTACCGTCCGCCTATGGTACGACCGCCCCGACGAAGCCGAAATGCTTATCCGCCTCCTCAGCTACGGTGCAGCCCTTGAGATACTCTCCCCTCCCTCCCTGCGCCACGCCGCCGCTGCCCGTGTACATCGCCAGTACCGGCTTCTTTCTTCTGGTGGGAAAAACTTTTGAAAATTCCAGACCACTTTTCCTAAAACTTTAAGGCAACACCACAATCTCCGTGCGGAGTTGCCTATAAAAAAGTTGCCCGTGTATGGGGGTACACGGGCGAAATAAAGTTAAGAAAGAGGGTAAATAATTAAGGAGGGGGAAAGAAAAAAACTTTTGGAATTGGGTAGATCATTTCCTGATCTGCTTATATTATAGCCCCGTTTTCTTTAATTAAACTTAAAATAATGTGAAATTAAGGTGACGATTTTCTGAAATAATGTGAACTTCAGGCAACACTGCAAAGCCGTCAGGCGGTCTTTGTGCGGTGTTGCCTGAATTTTATGCCTTGTCACGCTGTCGGAATACCGCCGCTGAAAAAAGTCCGGCTAAAAGTGCCGCAGATATTCCCCCGGCAGCAGCTTTGAATCCGCCGGTAAATACGCCAAGAAGCCCTTCTTCCGCCACGGAACGCCTCATGCCCTCAGCTAAGAGGTGTCCGAAGCCGGTCAGGGGAACTGCCGCACCCTCCCCGGCAAAGTCCGCAAGAGGGGCGTAAAGTCCCAAAGCCGAGAGTACCACGCCTGCCACGACGTAGCCGGTGAGTATCCGGGCGGGGGTGAGTTTGGTGAAGTCGATGAGAAGCTGTCCGACAGCGCACAGAAGTCCTCCCACGATAAAAGCCTTGATAATGTCCAGTAGTATCATTGTATCCTCCGTATCTCCACCAGATGCGCCACTGAGGGTATAGACTCCCCCTGTTGCAGTGACATTGGCGACATCAGCGCACCTGTTGCGATGAAAAGCAGCCTGTTGAATTTTCCCTCAGCCATTTCCGGCAGGAAGTAGCCGCAAAGTACACTTGCGCTGCATCCGCAGCCTGAGCCGCCGCAGTGAACGTCCTGAGCGTCGATATCGTAGAGCATAACGCCGCAGTCACAGTGGACGGCAGACAGGTCTATCCCCTGTTTTTCCATAATTTCAAGGAGCAGGCGGCTGCCCACAAGCCCTAAGTCGCCGGTGATTATCCTGTCATAGTCGCTGGGGGAAGTGCCAGTGGCGGAAAGGTAGCGGAAAATGGTATCAGCCGCCGCCGGAGCCATAGCGCTGCCCATGTTTGTAATGTCGGAAATTCCCATATCAGCTATTTTTCCGATGCAGCCGCCGGTTATTGCGCACGCTCCGCCCTCGCCAAGTATAGCAGCCCCGGCAGCGGTGGCAGTCCACTGGGAAGTTGGAGTGCGCTGACCGCCGTAGGAAAGCGGCGCACGAAACTGCCGCTCGGCTGTTGAAAAGTGTGAAGAAGTTACCGCAGCAGCGGTGTGGAAACCTCCGCCGTCCAGGAGCAGGGACGCAATGGCAAGCCCCTCCGCCATAGTTGAGCAAGCGCCGTATATCCCCAGAAACGGCACGCCAAGTTCACGCAGACCATAAGTCGAGCCGATGCACTGGTTGATAAGGTCGCCGGAGCAGATAACGTCGATATCCCCGGCGGTGACATCGGCTTTCTGAGCAGCGATGCGCACGGCTTCAAGCTGGAACTGGCTTTCAGCCTGTTCCCAGGTCTTGCGCCCGAAGTGGCTGTCCTCGACGATGCGGTCGAAGTGACTGCCCAGCGCCCCCTCGCCCTCTTTAGTACCGGCGACGGCGGCGAAGCCTTTCAGGAAGGCGGGGTTATTGAGGGAGAAAACTCCCTGGGTCAAAAATTCAGCCATATAACCTCCATGTGTAAGGGCGAACGAAGCCGCCCTGTGAGTTTAGCGCTTTCCGTCCAGACCGTCGGTGATATCCTTAGCAGCGTCGCCAGCGCCGCCGATTATCTCCTTGCCTGCGTCTTGTGCGCCGTCGATGATTTCCTTGCCGGCATCGCCTACGCCGTCGATGATGTCCTCGCCGGCGTTTTTAGCGCCGTCAACAGCGTCTTTAACGTGGTCGCCGGCGGAATTACGGCTGTCGTGTATGGTATCGTCAGTGCCGTCAGAATAGCGGTCGAAGTAGTCGTTCTCACGGTCGTTAGTACTGCCGCAGCTTGCCAGTGAGAGGGCGCTTACGCATAATAAGCAGGTTATTGCTAAAATCTTTTTCATACAAATCAGTCCTTTGTGTGAATTTTATTGTGGACAGGTTTTCCACAATACAGTTTTAGTATTTGCGGAATTTCTCATATTATCCACATTGTTTTCCACTTTTTCGACACGGCAAAAACTGTATTTCAACGGCTCTTTCCACAGTATCAACAGAGTTTTCAACAATCGTAATTGTTTCCCACATCTAATTCAACACTGTGTTGAAAAGTTTCTCACAAGGCGGTTGATAAAAATTAGCACTATATTGCTATTGCAAATCCCAAAAAATAATACTCTCAGTATTTAAATTTTCACCCCCTTGATATTATCTCTCATATGTGATATAATTATTATTACTTAAATAATGCGTAACGTTTTGGCAGCGGAGGTTTAATTTTACTGCCGTGACTTCACCGGAGAGAAAAGAGAAACTGTCCGCCACTGGCGTACAACCATTATAGATCTGAGGAGGATAAATTTTGTTCAGCGGATTTTCAAGGGAAACTTTTCAGTTCCTATTAGATATAAGAAATAACAATAACAAGGAGTTCTTCGAGGCGCACAAGCAGACCTACCTGGACTTCGTTTATGAGCCGATGAAAGCTCTTGGCGAGGACATTTCCGCTCCTTTTGCGGAGTGCGGAATGATACACAAGACCGGCAGGATATACCGTGACGCAGGTTTTCCGCCGTTTCTGCACTACCGTGACAATATGTACTTCTATATGCTCTACCCGGCAATGTACTGGAGCAAATCACCGGTGCTTTACTTTGAACTTTCCCCGGAGGGCGCAGACTTTGGATTCCGTATATCCAAGCCGGAAGCGGCAGTTATGGAGCGTTTCCGGGCAGACCTTGCCCAGTCGCCGGAGGACTTCCTGAAGCTTATGAAAAAGCTGAAACGGGCAGGTCTTGAAGTTGGCGGAGAGGAGTACAAGCGCATAAAACCGGGAAGTACCAAGGATACCGAGGAATATTACCGGAAAAAGGGACTTTCGGTGTCGATGACTGTTACCGACCCGGAAAAGCTGTGTTCCCCGGAACTTGCAAAGACGGTCATCAAGGTATTCAGGCAGGTGATGCCGGTGAACGATATGTTCCATGAACTTGTCACATTGCAGGCGCAGGCAAGGGCGCTGGAAAAGGAAGCCGCCATGCAGCCGGAGGAGGAGATAGTCAAAGCCCCGGCGCAGGATTTTATGTGGTAAAGGAGTAAAAATTATGATAAGGGATAAGAAAATACAGAAACTTGTGATAGTCTATACTATTATATTCTTTATAGTATGGACAGTATACGGGTTATTTATAGCCCGTCATTTAGACGATCATTTCTCCGAGGAAGTAACGCTTCTTCTGAAAGAGATGACCATAAAATCAGCAGTCTGGGGAATACCAGCGCTGCTGCTTATAAAGCGCAGCAGCGACAGCCTGAATGTAAAATGGGGTGAGATGTTCAGCCTGAAACGTGGCTGGGGAACGTTCCTGCCGGTGTTTATCATTTTCACGCTGTACATAGCCGTCAGCGCCTTCAGAAGTGGTGGTGGCCATTTTGTGATAAAGGCGAATGTTCCTATAAGCTTTCTGGGATACCTTTTTGTAGGCTTCAATGAAGAACTTGTTTTCCGTGGCTGGCTTTTGAATACCGGTGCAAAGGACGAAAAGGACTATAAGGTAATGGGCGTTAATGCGCTTCTTTTCACTATGATACATTTCCCCCGCTGGATAGAACAAGGTATATTCAAAGAGAATATGCTGTCAGTTGCATGGCTGACCATACCGATACTCAGCATCGTATTCTCGGTAACGTTCCTGAAAACCAGGAATATCGTTATCCCTGCCTTGCTTCATTGCTGGTGGGACTTTCTCCTCGCCATCCTTATTTGATTCGTAATGCGTAATTGCGTCTACTCTTACTGTAGCGGGAGTTTTACGCCGCAGTTCATATTTAAAGAAAACGTCCGGTTACTGTAAAATGTACAGTAACCGGAATTTTTTAAATACATCGCCGCAAGGCGATACCTTAATTACGCATTACGCATTACGAATTACGCATTAAAACATTGCGATTATTCATTAAATGTGGTTTGGGAAGAAATTTTTCTTGCAATTTGCAGAATTTTGTGATATGATATATAGTAAGAAATTATGCCATGCTTTAATTGGCAAATCTATAACGTACCTCCGGGTACGGGTTGGGAGAAAAATATGCCAAAGAAACAGGATATCAACAAAATTATGATAATCGGCTCAGGCCCTATCATCATCGGTCAGGCTTGCGAGTTCGACTACTCAGGTACTCAGGCTTGTAAAGCACTCAGAAAACTGGGCTATGAGATCGTTCTCGTAAACTCTAACCCCGCTACTATCATGACCGACCCCGATGTGGCTGACATCACTTATATCGAGCCTCTGAACCTGGCAAGACTTACCCAGATAATCGAGAAAGAGCGCCCCGACGCTCTCCTTCCGAACCTTGGCGGTCAGTCCGGTCTGAACCTCTGCTCAGAGCTTGACAAGGCTGGCGTTCTCAAGAAGTACGGCGTTCAGGTAATCGGCGTTCAGGTCGATGCTATCGAGCGTGGTGAGGACAGAATCGAGTTCAAGCACGCTATGGAAAAGCTCGGTATCGGTATGCCAAAAAGCGAAGTTGCTTATACCGTTGATGAGGCTGTTAAGATCGCTGAAAAGCTGAAGTACCCTGTAGTACTCCGTCCCGCTTATACTATGGGCGGTGCCGGCGGCGGTATGGTATACAACGTTGACGAACTGAAGGTTGTCTGTGAGAGAGGTCTTCAGGCTTCTCTGGTAGGTCAGGTTCTTGTTGAGGAATGTATCTTCGGCTGGGAAGAACTTGAACTTGAAGTTGTCCGTGACGCTAACAACAACAAGATAACCGTTTGCTTCATCGAGAATATCGACCCCATCGGCGTTCATACCGGTGACTCATTCTGCTCCGCTCCTATGCTGACTATCCCTGAGGACGTTCAGAAGGAACTCCAGGATATGTCCTACA
>CAMOEP010000030.1 GCA_946612185.1 uncultured Ruminococcus sp. | reverse complement strand
GCAGTCAAGGCGCTCGTAGGCGGTCTGAGTTTCCAGGACGAAGGTATCCTGTACATACCCTGCTTCACGGGCGATATCTTCAAGTTCCTCCGGGATAAAGTCACGGAAATCACGACCGGAAAGGCGGCTCTGGAGGGCGGCAATCTTGTCACGGCACTCCTCATAGCTGCCACGGTAGTAAGCGGTAAAGTCGGCAACTTCCTTGACCATCGGCTCACCGCTGCGTGTGCGCTCGAATCTGTAGCTTACGCTCTTATAGTCATCGAGGAGTTTCTGAACTGCCTGGACTGCGGCGGAAGCGTCCACGAAAGCCTGCTTCGAGCGTATCTCCGACTGCATCATATCATTCACACGGGTCATGAGGGAGGCTTTTGCGGAGAATGCCTCGGCAAGGGCAGCTTCACAAAGACCGGCTTCAAGGTGTGCTTTGGACTTGTTACAAAGTTCCTCGCAGGCGGCAGCGGCACTCTGGCACTTCTGGCTTCCGGCGTAGCGGATAGTCATTTCCGATATCATAGTCTCCGCCTCAGCAAGGGCAGCTTCCGCCAGTTCTCTTGCCTTTTCTCTGCGCTGCATATCGTCGCTCATACGCTGGATCGAGTCCTCGATACTGCGGCGCTGGGCGTTCAGTTCGGCGCTCTTGGTAAGCATTTCGGAATTTATCCGGCTGATGTAGTTGTCCTCCAGTTCACGCCTTGTATTCCTGAGACTTACCTCCAAGTCCTGGCGAGCCTTGCGGCAGGACTCCACGAACTGTGCGGTATCCGCCTTCTGGCTGAACTGCTCTGACAGGTCGGATACAGTCTTTTCGTACTGGCTGTAGCACTCCCCTGCTGCCTTGCTCATCTGCTGGGAAAGTTCCTCATCGAGTGCATCTGCATCTTTCGTCACTTCACTAAGCTTACCCTTGACGCTGTTGAATCTTGCGGTCTGGACAGCGTTGTTGACGGCGATACCGGCTGCGCCGACAACACGTCCTGTCAACTGTACTGCCTTTACTGCCGCACCAACAGCAAGTACCCCTATTGCAAGCGGAACTAATACTGCTGCACCGACTATTTCTCCACTATAGCTCATAATTATCCTCCCTGTATCAGTTTAATCTGCCGTTGACTTTCATCTGCATATCCGTCGAAACGATACCTATGCGCTCGCTGGTAGTCTGTCCCGGCTTCATTTTAATGTATTTGTCCACATTTATCCCCTTTGTGACCAGCACCTCAGCGATAAGGGGGCGAAGTTCGTCCACGCTGTCGCTGTTCATACCCTCCGACACAAAGCAAGCCGCCATATTCAGCCACTTGTCATCGGAGCGGCGAAGTACCGGGGTAATAATGACCTCGGCGGTATTGATGTTCATATCATCGGTAAAATAAAGCACTATCGGCGCACCCGGTTCGGACGCAGGGGGAATTTTGCTGCTGCCGATACTGCTGAGCGACTTTTTAAGCTGCAATGCCAGGAGAAGCCGCTCATTGAAAGCACCGATCCTGTCGTAGCAGCGGCGTATCGTCCGGGTGATCTTCTCCATTCGGTTGATACCGTCCCTGCCGGCGCTGTAGAGGACGTTCTCCTGCAAGCGTGCGGAAAGTTCCGGGTTCTTTATCATGAACTGCCTTACTTCCTCCTCGCCGGAAAGGGCTTTGCCGTCCACGAAGAACTGCTGTATATCCATATTCACCTGCTCATACTCCTTCAGCATCCCGGAGTATCTGCCGTCAGACCAGTAGTCCAGCTTTTCCGGTGTGAGGGTATTATCGGTAACTCCCTCCGCCATACAGAACACTTTGTACTCCTCCGGCACTTTCCGGGAGGTATTGAAAAGAAGCTGTTTCTCGTCAGCCAGTACCCCGTGGAGGATAGTATAGTAGTGAAACCACTTGTGGAAACTGTCCTCAGCGTCGGCGGCGGTAAGCTTCAGGTCACGGACAAGTCCTCCGCCGTAGCCGACAGCGCCCTCAAACAGACCGCTTTCGATAAGTCTGTCGATGCTGAACATCTGGTCACGGTAGAAGGATATCCTGCCCGGATAGAACCATTCCACCGGCACATTTTCAGCGATGCTGCGGATAAGCGCTCCCACCTCTTTCTGTACTGCCAGGGCTTCGTCACGGGCGAAACGCATATGCTCAAAATAGGCTCTCTCAAATTGCTTCTGCTTTACGAGGAGTTCCTCGTTCCTGCGCTGTTCCTCTGATAGAGCCGCACGAACCTGCGCACACACCTGGTCATAGCGCTGCTGATACTCCAGCATTTCCCGGTAAAGTCTGTTCTGCATCTCTGATCCGCTTTTATTGAGAAGTCGCTGGTAGTCCTCACGGACTCGCTCGTCACGGCGTTTCATAGCGTCATTTGCCTGGGCACGAAGGTCTTGCAGACGAGCCTCATTCTCAGCCTGTATGCTTCTGCGGACGCTTTCCATTTCGGCGGACTTGCTGTCGATGAGCCGGCGCAGTTCGTCCTGTTCACGTCTGAGAGCTGTTATATCCGAACCTGATACTGCCATAGTTTACCTCCGTTTACTTCTTCATGCTGTCCTCGACCAGTGCATCACGGTACAGGCGGATATCGCTGCGTGTACGTCTGATGCAGTCAAGGAGGAGCGCTTCATAGCGGGCAAGTTCCTGGGAGACTATCTCCGGCGGCATGGCATATACCTGTTCTTTCAGGGCATTAAGTTCATCAATAGCCTGACGAGCGCCGCTGCCGGACTGGTAGTAACTGAGCATAGCTATGTCAGCCTCGATATCACCGAGGATATCGTCGCTTGTTATCTCAGCTTCCGGGGCATTATCAGCCGGTGAGTTTTCCGGAGTGCTGCCAGCCGGGGCATAAGTCTCCACGGAGAATCCGGTAAGGACTGCTGTGAACCTGAGACCGCTGCAAAGCAGGGGGAAATAGCTGACAGATGCGCTGTTTGCGAATATCTCCGCAGCATTTGCGGCAGCACATTCAAGACCCAGACTGCGGACGGGCGCACCGGTGTTTTCAAGCTCAAGGGTGAACTGAGTCACAGTGCTGCCCATGTCAGAACCTACGAAAAGTATTCCTGAACTTCCTGGCTGAGCCATGATAACTATGATAAGCCCCTCCAGTTCGCCCTTATTTCCGGGAAGATCGAGCTGCACAGACTTCTGCTGACCGTCCTTGTACGAAGCCGTTACCTTAACGCTAAGGCTGTTGATGCAGCCTGCCCAGTTTCTCAGGCAGAAAACCTGTCCGCTGCGAATTTCTGTAACCATTTCAAACCTCCTGTTATCCTTCCTGCATGATGCCGAGGAGTTCTTTTGCACCCTTTGAGGGTATCCCCACCATGCGGAAGCCTTTTTCGGTGAATATTATCTTATTAGTGCGTGAATCCGGCATATCTCCGGGATCAAGCCGGTTCGTGAGGAATATGAGCCGCTGATTCGATGAGCCACGCATAGGCAGTCCGTCGTCCAGTTCACGGACGTACTCGCCGTCGATGAGCAGGTCAGTTTCCGCTAAAAGTCCGGCGGCGCTGGGGTTTTCACGCAATTCCTCATAGGTAAAGCCGGTGTAGACTATCACGTTCAGCCCTGGGAGAAGCCGCCTTGCAGCTTTCACAAGTTCCCCCAGAGGCTCAGCCTGCAAAAAGGGTTCGCCGCCGCTTATGGTCAGTCCCTCAGCGCCGCTTTCGGCTATTTCCCGGAGAATTTCGGCGGTATCTGAAACCTTGCCGCCTGCGGTGTCCTGCAATGAGGGAGCGATGCAGCCTTCACATTTTCTGCCGCACCCCTGCACCCACAGTGCGAAACGCTTTCCTGGGCCAAGACACCTTGTATCGGCGGTGAACCAGGCTATTCTCAGGGTACTCATATCAGCCGTTATCCGGGAAATACTCCGCAGTCAGCCCGGACTGGACGACCGCATAGTCCCCCCGCATATCCTCCTTGCCCATGCCGAACTTGCTGAGAAGTTTTCCGAAGCCCTTAGCCTTTCTCAGGTGTACGGCGGAGGCTGTTATCTTCTCACGGCTGTCAAGGCGCACCTCAATGCAAAGCTTGTCGCTGTCGAAGTCGAATTTTTCCGGAACTGCCGCCCTTATCTGTCCCAGGTAGCTTATGGCAGTTCCCTCCGGGTCGAGGATACTGGTAACGTGTTCCATGCCTGCCCTGCGGCTGTAGAGTTTGATGACCGCCTGACCTGCGCTGTTCAGGTCATTCTTCACCAGTGACAGGGTGTAGTCAAATTCAGCGAAATCGCCGTCAAAAGGGCTTCCGGCAGGCAGAAGGCACTTGAACTGCGGCAGTCCTGACACGATGTCAGCAGTCATAGTACCGATGTCGTTCTCGGTCTTGGTAAGCAGAGAAGCAGCGGCAGTTTCCGGCATAAGTCCGCCCAGGAGAGCCGCACCTCTTGCCGCTGATACCACATCATAGAGCATCACGGTCTTGTCGCCGGCAAGTTCCCTGACAGCGCTCTGTACAGCCGGCATCAGCGCACTTCGTCCGCAAAGGAGAACTGTTCCCACGGCGCTCATATCGGTCTTTTCCGAGTCAAGGCACTGTCTTGCCACCGTGCGTATTCCGTCCACCATTGACCGGAACATACTCTCGGTCTGCTGGCGTGTATAAACCAGGGGAACTTTCTCCTCGCTGCCGGAAAGTCCGCACAGGGACACGGTTTCCTCTGCGCTCTGGGCGAAGGAGAGCCTGCACTTGATACTCTCAGCGGCATCGTTCACCGCACGCAGATTATCCGCATACTGCGAGGGACTGAGCGACTCCTCACGCTGGTGCAGGTTCATACCGGTACGCATGAGGACGGTCTGCATGATACTCTTGGCGAGCATTCCGGTCATGCTTGAACCGCCAGGTGCAGCAAAGAGTATCCGGCTGTTTTCAACGGCATTTCCGGCACGTTCCGGGGTCAGGCTGTCAGCGCCCTGAATGAGGTTCACCTCGATGCCTGAGTAACCGGCGTTTACGGTCATAAGCCTCTTATCCGTGGGATTTTCCGCAATATACGCCGCAGCCTGGGCATCAGCCGAGGGGAAGGATACTGCGTCTATCCCGGCAGTTTTAGCGGCAGTCATCAGGGTATTCTTCCAGCCCAGACTACAGCCGTTATTTATTGCAAACGCCACCTTGTCCTCACCGGAGACAAATCCGGCGGTATCACGCATAAACTTCGCAATGAAGCCAAAAAGTGCCTTCATCTGCTCCTCGCAGCTAACCTGGACAGTACTGCCGTCAGCCGTCCTTGCGCTCACGGTTTCCTCACGGGTGGGAGCGAATGGGAGAAGCTTGTCCGCACGGCACATATCCGGCTCGTCAGTCTCCTCAGCGAAAACGGGTTTTCCCTCGCTCCTGTAGGCGATAACAGCCGGTATCGACGCTGTGCCGTTATACTCGATATCCGTGACCTTACCATCCTCGTTAAGCAGGGAGATGCGCACGCCGGTCGAACCGATGTCCATACCGAAGCAGCGCTTTCCGGTGATGCCGCTTTCCAGTGCTGAAATGCTCTGCTGTGGCTGGACTTTGCAAACGATGTTCTGCTTTTTCAGGCGGTAGGGAACGCTGATACTTCCACCGTCAACCGGGAAGAACTTCTGCTGCTCCCTCTCATAGAAGGGCTGCGGTTTCCAGACCGATTCGCCTCTGTCAAGGCTTATCACTGTCCGCTGTATCTCAGCACCGGTCTGGTTCTCGGTGATGATTATGTCGGCGCTTCCGGGGAACTGCTGGGCGATGCGGTCAAGAGCGCCCTCCGGGGTGATCCGTGTACCGGGGTTCACGTCGCTCATCTGCTCGATAAGGTCATTCAGGGAGGAGGTGGGAACGTGCATCAGCGGTGTACTTTGCCCGGTCTGTGCGGCAATCAGGAGCATCTTTGCCATGCTCATATCCATAGCCGAACCGGTGAGCATTATGTAAAGTACCAGTGCGGCAACAAACACTCCGTCCAGGGAATTTCCCTCGATTTTAAGCGGACGAAGGGTACTGTGAAAGTCGCAGGCAGTCCTTACGGGGAAAAGTTCGCAGAATGATTCTCCCCCGGCAGTCTCCACCTCGAAGCAGTCCGGGTTGATAACTCCCCCGTTTTTGCGGACATATTCCAATATCTGCGCAGTCATATCCGCACAAACTTCCGGCGAGGGCTTAGTCTCAGCCCACTGGATAAGCGGTAATCTCATCAGTTGCTCCCTCCCAGTCTCAGACTCAGGTCAGTTACTCTGCCGTCGGGCTGCTCCACGCTTATGCGCAGAAGCTTGTCCTCGGTGAACTCGGTCATCATTTTCAGTTTAGGCAGTTGTTTTTTGCCCAGAAGCTTCTTGAAAAGTCCTCCGGAACTTTTTCCGCTTTCAGAAAGCTGGATAACATCGCTGAGGACGGTGGTATAGTCCCCCGGCTTGAACTGCCCACGGAATTCCACAAGCTTTATCTCGATACCAGTAGCGTCGGCGCTCTCAGGTGAGATGTATACCGGCTCCATTTTGCCGGACTGTACAGTTTCGCCCTCCTTGATTATGGGCTGAACGTCCGTACCAGAGCGGGAGAGCAGACCTATTGAAGTGTATGCCTTGTTCTCGATATGAAGCCGCAGATTGCTGTTGCATATTGCAGCGCCCTTTGACACCAGGAGCATGGAGTCCTCCGGAACTATCATCTTTTCCCTTCCGAACATCTGCTCCAGTATCCTCAGAAGGCAGATCTCGTGCGCCATACCGCCGACCACCAGAACATGGTCAACTGCACCTGCGCTGTAGCCGCTTCCCACGAAGATATTTTCCAGACACCGGGTCATTTTCACGGCAGTTTCGCCCATACCGCTTTCGTACTCGCCTCTTGTGATAGTGAAGTCCAGGTCTTTGCCGTCAAGGAGTGAGGGAATGAACACGGAAGCCTTCTCGCTGCCGGGAGCGTAAAGCTGCTTTTTGAGCTGCAAGGTCATGGAACGTATCATAGCGGCAGCCCTTGTTTCCTCCTGAGTCGGGAAAACCGAGCCTTGTCTTGCATAGAGGTCTTTACCGCCGGCGCTGATAAACGCAGAAGTCATGCGCTTTACAAGCAGTTCATCGACATCATTTCCGCCCAGATGCAGGTCGCCGTCCCAGCCAACGGGTTCAAGACGGCTGCTGGAGTTAGCAGCGCCTACGATAGTAGTTTTCAGAAGTGAAAGGTCGTAAGTACCGCCGCCGATATCCACCACAAGTATCAGCTTGTCGCTGTCAAGGCGTGTGCTGTAGGCGACTGCTGCGGCGATAGGCTCGTCGGTAAGGCAGTTCTCGTCGGTCTGGAAACCGGAATGTCTCAGCGCCTCCTTAGTGGCGGCTCTCGCCTCGGTACGGAATCTCGCCGGAACTGTTACGAATGCGTTGAAGGAAGTCTCGCCGGGGAACTGGCTGGAAAGCTCGTTGTATACCTCTTTTAAAATGTAGTCCGCAGCCTGGACAGGGGTCAGAGTGATGCCGCCGATATTGTACTTTCTGTCAGTCCTGCCCATGTCGTACTTTGTATCGCAGACGAACTCGTCCGGGTGTTCAAGGCCATGCTCAACAGCCGGCTGACCAACGATGACTATACCGTTCTTTACGGCGATACACGAGGGGAGAAAGCAAGGGTTTTCCGTACTTCCGCTGTGCCGGAACTCCAGGAGTTTCCACACGCCGTTTTCGTCAATATAGCTTGCAACTGTGTTAGTAGTACCTAAATCTATTCCTATTCTCATACTGCACCTACTTTATAAAATTACTGAGTAAATCTTCCAGGACATTGGTTATTGCGCCGTGGCACTTCACAACAAGCGGCGAGAAAAGGGTTATTACAACCGCTAAAAGTGACACGCAGCGCATAATTAATCCGGAAATATTGTACCTGTGGCGGTAAAGATTTCTGTCAACGATGACATTTTCCGCATCGTCGCCAGTTCCTTTAGTTTCGCTTACGGAAATGGTGTACTTTGTGATACCGCCGCCGATATACTTAACGTCGATGGCATCAATAGGTTTTCCGGCGAAGTTAAGTTCGGAATCGGTGTATGAACTTGTGCAGTAGTCTCTGCCGTCGTAGTTATCGTTGACTACCCCTTCAGCGCCGACGCTAAGGAGACTTTTCACCAGCGCTCTGCGGACGAACTGGACTTCCAGTGCCTTTTCGTTATCGGAGCATACCTGTATTTCACGGTAGTGCTTCACGCCGAATATCTCCCCTGCCGGCTCGACCAGGAAGTTTCCGTCATCGTTATAAACGCCCATTCTCACGAAGCGGTTCTCGGTTTTGCAGGACTGGAAATGATCCACAACGCAGGTTATCGCCCAGGCGAGGAGAGCGAAATCAAGTCCTAAGATAGTGCCCTCGGTCAAGTCGTTGGCTTTGTTGTATATATTGCCGACGATCAGACCGATCACGCCAGCGACGATAATGCCCAGGAGAGCGCCGTTTTTCACCATTGAGCGAACTTGTACGGGGTTTTCCCTCTTGCTGAGAATGGAAGCTGGCAGACGTGAAAGCAGCAGGTACGCCAGAATTCCTACAAATGGGAACATGATGATGATGCAGATCCAGAAAATGCGGCTGATAGTGCCAGGGTTTCCGGATTTCCAGCAGAATATGACGAAGAAAAGGTGGACTGCAATGGTAACGAGCGTCACCCACCAGGGAAAATCGGCAGCCATTTCGGTAAAATAGGTAAAAAGCTTTGTAAATTCAGTTATCATAGAAGAACCTCCAATGGAGAAAATTAATAATTTTTACACAAATTAATACACCCATATAATTATTATATCACAATCCCATAATAAAATCAATACCCAAATCCAAGCTGACAAGCTGAGCCAGCTTGACCGCTTCTCACGTTGTCGCTTGCTTACGCTCGCTCACTTTAAAAGAAACGGTACTTTTTCCGTCGCTCAACCAAGCTGAGCCAGCTTGACCGCCCCCACGTTGTCGCTTGCTTACGCTCGCTCACTTTAAAAGAAACGGTACTTTTGCCGTCGCTCAACCATATTTTGCTTGGTACATAGTTCTCCGGTAGAATCGTAAAACAGCAGTTTTACAGAATTCCACGAATAGAATTTTGTACCATTGCAAACTCGGTTGAGCGACGAATAAAGTACCGTTTCTAAAAGAGTAAGCGAGTTAACGAGCGACAACGTGAGGGCGGTCAAGCTGGCTCAGCTTGCGGGCGAGCTGGCTCAGCTTGATATTGTTACTTGGGAGATTCCGCCGTTTTTGGTGACGATTATTTGCTTGTCGATCTTGTCCTTGAGTTCCGCAACGTGAGATATTATTCCCACCAGCCGGTTTCCGTCGGAAAGATCAGCCAACGCCCGGACTGCCTGCCGCAGCGCATTATCGTCCAGCGATCCAAAACCCTCGTCCACAAACATGGTATCAAGCCGGATTCCGCCTGCGGAGGACTGTATCTCGTCCGAAAGTCCCAGCGCCAGACACAGCGAAGCCTGGAACGACTCGCCGCCGGACAGGGTCTTTACGCTGCGGACGCTGCCGTTATTATGGTCAATAACGTCCAGTTCCAGACCGGTCTTTCGCCTGCCGTCCAGGGCGAACTCGCTGCGGACAAGAGTGTACTGACCACCGGTCATAATATTCAGCCGGGTATTCGCACGGGCAATTATCTTGTCGAAGTAAGCGGTCTGGATATAGGTTTCCAGGCTGATTCGCTCCTTGCCCTTTGTCAGACCGATGACGGTATCGTAAATAGGTTTGAGCCACTGGAACTTCTCCTCGCAGACAGCCAACCTTCCGGCGCACTGGTCGAAGCGTTCCTGAAGCTTGCTATTCTCCGAAATATAGGCGTATATCCGGTTCGTGTCAGCGCTCAGGGCGGACTTTTTCCCGGCAAGACTTTCGGCTTTTGCCTTCTCGCTCACGCCGTCAATTTCGGGTTCATCGGCAAGCTGCGCAGTAAGCTGGCGAACCTTTCCTTCCGCCTGCGAAGCCATAGCCGATGCGCTGTCGAAAAGCTTCTGTGCATTTTCCAGCCCCTCCTTGATAGCGGATATCTGACTGCGGAGGGCGTTTGCGGCGTTCTCAGCCTCGGCTTTTGAAGTGAATTTCAGCTTTGAGCGAAGGTTCTGTAGCTGTTCGGAAAGTGCCTTTTCTGAGGCTTTTCCGGCGCTTATCTCGGCGGTCAGCCCTGCGGATTTTTCGGAAAGAAGTTCAAGTTTCTTTTCCTTATCCGGAACAAGTTCTGCAAGAAGCGACTTACGGGCGATATTCTTTTCAGCTTCATTCAGAGCAAGGTTGAGTTCAGCGATATTCTGCGATATTTCGGCAATTTTCGCCTTGCACACCGCCTGAGCATCTTCCGCATCACTTCCCAGAAGTTCGGCAGCGTCAGCGGCAGTCTGGCGGCATCTCTCGTCATACGCAGCCTTTATCCTGGCGGCTGACTGGCTGTCCCCGGCAGCTTTTTCGCTGGCGGAGTCGGCGGCTTTGCGGAGTTTTTCAAGTTCAGCCTCGGTGGGAGCGTCCTGCGAGGGGCAAGCCGGTGCAGGGTGAGAAAGTGAACCGCACACGGGACATGGGGTATTTTCCCTGAGAGTGCCGGCGATGATCCCCGCCTGTTCAGCCAGAAAAGCGCTGTATGCTGCGGAATACTCCTCCTGCGCCTTTTTACGTTTATTGTCGGACTTTACCACCTGTTCCTGAGCTTTTTTAAGCTGAGCGGCTGACTTTTGCAGTTCAGTGTAACGGTTATCCAGGTCGGAAAGCTTCTGGCTCAGAGACTCTGCGCTTTCGATACTGTGGAGGAGTTTTTCACGGTTTTCGCCTGCATCTGCGAGTTTTTCCGCTTCCTCTTTCAGTTTCCCCAGTTCATTCTTAGCATTTTCGGCTTCACTGTTAGTATCTGCAAGCTGTTTTTCCCGGTCACTTAGTTTTTTCTGAATATCATCAAGCTGGGCGGCGGTATCGTCAGCCTGGTCGTACTTTTCCGCCTCATTCTCGATAACAGCCAGTTCTCCGGTAAGTTTGACCGCCTGGGGCTGAGCCAGTTTTTCCTGTTCGAGAGTCTTTTCAAACTGCTTTGACTGCTCCAGTTTACCGGCAAGGTCGATCTGAGCGATTTGAAGCTGATTTGCCAGTTTACTGCGGTTTTTTGCACGTTCGATACGCTTGTTCACCTCAGCAAGTTCCTTGTCCAGTTCCTCAGTTTCACGTCTGAGGACTTCAAGCCTTGCGGTGTCACGCTTTATCATAGAGCAGATGAGGGCGGAGGTGTCCTCTGTGCGCATATTCCCGGCAGCAGCGAGGGCTATCTTCTCAGCGAACTCGTCCTCGCTGTCGTGGCGGATACTGGCGGAGAACTGGTTCAGTCCGGCTTTTTCACGCTCTATCTGGCTGGAAAGTTCGCTGAAAATATCGCTTATCCGGCTTTGAAGCTTGTCGTACTTCTCGGTGCGGAAAAGTTTCTGGAAAATTTTCTTACGCTCGTCCGTACTTGCCAGCAGGAGTTTGAGGAAGTCGCCCTGAGCTATCATGGCGATCTGTGTGAACTGCCGCCTGTTCACGCCCATGATGCTGATTATCTCCTCGCCCACGTTCTTCATTCCGGAGACTATAGTTTCGTCGGGCATATAAAGTTCAGCGCTTTCGGGGGAAGTGGTGAAGCCCTCGCCACGCTTTTTTGGACGGACGTATTCAGGGCTGCGGCGGATAGTGTACTCCTTGCCGCCGTAGGTGAACGTCATTTCCACAAAAGTTGGGGTATCAGGTGAAGCGTACTCGGAGCGGAGCATTTTTGCGCTGCGGTTATCGCCGCTGGGTTCGCCGTAGAGGGCGTAGGTGATAGCGTCGAAAATGGTGGTCTTGCCAGCGCCGGTGTCGCCGCTTATGAGGTAAAGACCGCTTGTACCCAGTTCAGACAGGGGTATCACAGTTTCCCCGGCGTATGGGCCGAAAGCGGAAATAGTCAGTTTTATCGGTCTCATGACTGTTCCTCCCAGATATTATTGATAAGTTCTTTAACGAATTCAAGCTGAACCTCGGACATATGCGCATTATTCCGCTGAAAATAGAACTCGCTGAAAAGTTCGGCAGGAGTTTTTCCCTCCTTGACCTCAAGTGCGGCAAGCCCGGTATTCATCTGAGTGCGCTTATTATCGTAGTCCAGGCGGAGAACGTTGGGGTAAACTTTGCGAAGTTTGCGGATAGCGTCGCTGATGTCCTGCTCGTCGGTGAGGGTGATGTGAACCAGGTCATTGCAGCCCTCGCCGGAGTAGATATCCTCGAAGCAGCCCTTGATCTCACGCATATCAAGTTCCGGCACAAGGGGTATCTCAGAGACTTTCAGGTCACCTTTTTCGCCCAGTTCAGCGATAGTCACGGACTTCTGCTGATTAGCCTCGGAGAAGGAGTATTTCAGAGGAGTGCCGCTGTAGCGGATATTCACGCTGCCGACGTTCTGGGGCTTGTGGATATGACCGAGAGCGGCGTAGTCGAAGCCGTCATAAGCGGCAGCATCGACGTTTTCAAGACCGCCCACGGTAAGTTCCTCGGAATCTGAGGTAACAGCGCCGGTGACGAACTGGTGGGAAATGATGACACAGCGTCTTGAAAAGTCGGCGTGCATAGCGTCGATAGCGGTATTCACTGCATCATTGTAGGACTTTATCTCGATGTCCTTGAAGAATGGGCGGACGGTGGAGGGGCGCAGGAACGGGAGCATATAGAAGTCCACCTCGCCCAGGTGGTCGGTGAGGGTGACGGGGGAGATGATACCTTTGTAAGCGCCGGAGATATGGACGTTGCAGGCTTCCATGATATGAGCGCCGAAGGAAAGGCGTTCGGGGCTGTCGTGGTTGCCGGAAATAATGAATATGTGGACATTGCGGGAAACCAGGTCGGTAAGGAAGTTATCGAACATGGTAACAGCCTGAGTAGGCGGAGAGGACTTGTCGTAGATATCGCCGGCGATGATGACGCAGTCTGGTGATTCTGAGTCCACGGCGGCGAGAATTTGCCGGAGGATATTGTCTTGAAGATCCAGCATGGGGAAGTCGCAGACTTTTTTGCCCAGGTGCAGGTCTGAGATATGCAGCATTTTCATAAAGGGAAACTCCTTTCGTATAATGTTTATGCTACTATCATACCACTTCTCATTGTATCAAGTCAAGCCCAATGCAAGCTGCGTCAGCTTGACCACCCCCACGTTGTCGCTTGCTTACGCTCGCTTACTTTGGTAGAAACAGTACTTTTGCCGTCGCTCAACCGTGTTTTGCTTGGTACAGAGTTCTCTGGTAGAATCGTAAAATATCAAGTTTACAGATTTTTCCGAATAGAACTTTGTACCAGTGCAAATTTGTTTGGTACAGCGTTCTCCGGTAGAACAAAAAAGCGGCAAATTCACAAAAATACTTGAATAGAACTT
>CAMOEP010000029.1 GCA_946612185.1 uncultured Ruminococcus sp. | reverse complement strand
CGATCACTCTCCTTAATTCCTGAAAACAATATATCTTATGCGCCTGCGTCTTCTTCGGGAGCAGGCGCTTTATCATCTTCAATAGCTCCGGGCGTAGTTTCTATATACGGTCGGGGCTGTTTTTTTGTTTGACGTTTTATAGCTTAGTTATATTATAACTCAAAAATCAAAGTTTGTCAAGAAGAAATTTGAGTGCAATTGCAAGCAAGCCACTGAAAATTAATAAAATACCTTACCATCTTCGAGATTTTTTCTATACCAGCAAGCCTTTGAATAGAATTTATTATTGTGAAGACACATACCTGCCTGTGAACATTCTTTATATTTGCTGCAACAACCAAATTTATCAGACGGCTCAAAATTTTCAACATACCAAGTAATCAATTCTTCAATCAACGAAACAACAGTTTCATCAAATTCTGTAAAGCTAAAATATGCGTTTAGCCTATCTGAGGGTCTTTGCGTTAAGGTAATATCATCAGAAATGTTAATCTTATCAACTACATTATTTTTTAGCGTTAAAGAATAGTACTTACTTCCAGTTCTGCCCTTTTCAGAAATAGAAAAAACCATTTTAGACTGCTTGTTGGTGACAGGCTCAATGAGCCAAATAGACATAGAATTAATGTTAGATGTACATTTTATAAAGTTTTCAGGAATATTATGAGATTCAATTAATTTCTCACTTATTGTTTTAACAATTTCTGATAAAACCGGAATCTCAAAACCAGATGATTCTTCAGCATTGTCTGTGTTGATAAAGAATTCTTCTTCGTTTACTATCGAAATATCCTTGCCCTCTTTTATTAATTCGGTAGCCCTTTGAATCTTTGAACCATAGTTTCCATATGACCAGCTCTTACTTCCAAGGCTTCCGATTACAACATAATTTGTTTTGCCTGATACGGAAGATTTAACGATACCTCCCGCCAGCTTAATCATTTCTTCAACCTTTTCTCTGGAAGCAAAAGAAAACTCACCGGTTACAACAATAATCTTACCTTCACAGTCGATCGGTACATAATTATCAGGAATTTTAGTAACCATGCTTGTTCTGTAAATTTTCTCATCATACATATCTCTGATTTGCTGATAAAGCAGATGTGTTGCTTCACAATCATTCAGTGCCCTGTGAGCATCATAAGTAATGCCGAAGTAGTTGGCTAATGTTGGAAGTTTATGGTTTTCAACATAGATGTCGCAATGTCTTGAATAATTCAGGGTATCAATGTAAC
This sequence comes from uncultured Ruminococcus sp., assembly GCA_946612185.1. GTDB lineage: Bacteria > Bacillota > Clostridia > Oscillospirales > Ruminococcaceae > Ruminococcus. The sequence continues at coordinate 12,161 of CAMOEP010000029.1, read as the reverse complement.
TGTTGTTCATAGGTTCTATACCTATACTATGACAGGCATCGTTTATCATCTTAATATCAAATCCGCCCACATTATGCCCTACAACAATATCATCATCTATAAAGTCAAGAAACTCCTGTAACTTTTCGGATATAGTTGGAGCTGATGAAACCATTTCATTTGTTATACCAGTAAGATTAACGATTTTTGTTTCAATATCTGATTCAGGCTTAATCAAAGTAGAATAATCTGCAACTACTATATCATTCCTTACTTTTAATGCTGCAAGTTCTATGATTTCACCAGAAAAACCGGTTGTTTCAATGTCAATTACCGTATAATCCGAAACCTTTCTTGAAATACTTTTGTTACTCATAATAACCTCCTTCATTTTTTATGCTCATCTGCAAATTTATAAACTAACGTCATCAGTTCTGTTTTTTCACGGAGACTCATTCCTGAAATAATGGAACTGATTTCTTTTTCTATTTCATCTGTAGAGTTTGAAACGCTGATATTATTGTTTCCATTAACGTTATTCTGATTATTACCGTTTACGGATGTTACGCAGAGATTCGGTATATCAGTTCTTCCGAGTATATAATCCGTTGAGCAGTCCAATATATCTGCTGCTTTAGATAAATAATCTGATCGGATATGTCCTTTTTTCCATGTGGCAAGATTGCCGCTGTTTCCGGTTACTTCCTTGCAAAGTGCGGTAATAGTAGTTCCTTTTGCCTTGCACAATTCTTGTAGCTTTTTATACATAATTTCACCTCCGGATTTGTTTAAAACGTAGAAACTAAAATATTTTAGTATTGGCTGTTGACAAACTCAGATATTTTAGCTATAATATAACCAAGCTATAAAGACAGATACAAAAATCCCATATAATCATTGCCATATTATCGCTATTCACTTATCTTCACACTTTAAGTATAGCGTATTTTGTGTAAAAAGTCAATAGCTGAGTTATAACACGGAGGTGAAACAAATGTCTTTTGCAGATAACGTAAAAAGGCTTAGAGAAGAAAAGGGACTGACGCAGGCGGAGCTGGCTGGTCAGGTAAATGTGGCTCAGAGCATGATCGCTCAGTACGAAAAGGGGCTGAAAGTCCCGACGATCGTGACCGGTGTCGCACTCGCCCGAAAACTCGGCACTACCTGTGAAGCACTGGTATCCGATAAGAAGGAGGACTGACCATGAAGCGCATCATTACAGTGATAAACACCACTGAAGCCTGCAAGATCCTGAAAGACTACGGCATGAGCATTTCTCCGGCTCATCTGAGAGCCGGAATCGAGTGCGGCGCATATCCTTTCGGCGTGGCCGTAAAAATGGATAAGCAGTGCGCCTATGAGATATACGTTCCGTTGCTAATGAAGTGGATCGAGGAGCGCTCAGAGGAGGTCTGCTGAATGCCTTACTACATCGTCTACTGGAAGTCCGGCTTTGAAAATGACTTTAGCGTAAAAGTGCCGCCGGAGCATGACAACATGAGCAAGGCGGCAGGCTTCGGCACAAGGCTGATAAGGTATAAGCTGTTCACTTGCTCCGAGGAGCTGGTGGAAAAGAGAAGTGAGCCGGGTGTGTATGCCTGGCTCTGCAATGACAGGGGACTTATTCTCGCACGGTGCTATAAGACATTTACATCGTTTGCCTGGAGATACACACGTCCCCTGGACATTGCTTCTGCTCATCTTGAAGAACTTCTGAGCGAGATTGCAAAAGGATAAGGGGGGATAAAATGTCTGAAAACAATGGAAAGGCTGTTGAGAATCTTTCTTACTGCCTGAAAACCGTTATTATCGAGCTGTACGATCTCCGTGAAGATTACAATGCTGTAGTCGAGGAACGTGATCTGCTGCGTCAGCAGTTAATTGATAATGGCATCACGCCATATATGAATGAAGTACCGCTTTAATGGCGAAAGGATAGGAATATGGCAAAAATAATCACTCTTGTTCAGGTGATTGCAGTAGTTTGCTATATACTGCACTTGCTCACTGGTATATCTCATGAGCCATTCTGGGAAATATATTTTTTCCTGACTGCCGCTGATGCTCTTTACAGCTTGATAGGAAAAATCAAGGCAAAGAAAGGATAGGAATATGGCAAGACTAACCACAAAAAAGCCTTGCGGCGAATGGAGCGTGAGGGGCATTTCCTTTGAGGAATGTACTCCGGAAATGTACGGAGCGCTCTGCAAGCTGCTGGCTTACGAAGAATCAGGGCTTGAACCTGATGATCTGGACAAAGAGTTTGAAAAACATACGTTCTACAAAGTGTTCTACGGAAAGACCTGCTCTGACATGAAAACGCTGTTCTGCCAGTCCAAAGAGGAGGCGCAGACCATTGCCGACACTCTGGAGCAGGCAGGTTTTCAGGTGACTGTGAACGTGTGGGGCTGGAAAGGCTTCGTCGAGGTCTGACCACTCCCCTGCACCCACTTCCGGGGAAAAAGGCGGTAACGCCATAGACAAAACGCTTTGCGATTAACGATAAGTCCCGTGGACAAAACGCTCACGGGCGGAAAGGGGAGTGATATTTTGAGCGACATCATGAAAGCCGGATTCTTATCGGCATGGGTGGAGTTCCACACCCGGCGGAAAGTCGTCCTGACTATCGAGGACGTGCTGGCTCGCTGCCAGAAACCCGGCGAACTGGATTTTTACTACAGGATAGCGAAAGGCACATAACAAGGAGGACACATGAATCACATCACACTTATAGGGCGGCTCACTGCTGACCCGGAGCTGAGACAGTCACCGTCCGGAGTGTCGAGCGTCCGGTTTACGGTTGCCATTGACAGGCAATACAAGAACAAGCAGACCGGCGAGCGCCAGAGCGACTTCATTTCTTGTGTGGCGTTCCGACAGACTGCGGAGTTTATCAGCCGATACTTTTCAAAAGGCAAGATGATCGCCCTGGAAGGCTCTCTCCGCAACAACAACTACCAGGATAAGAAGTATCAGGACGTTATGCACTACAGCTATGACGTTTTCGTGGAGCAGGCTGAGTTCTGCGGCGACAAGTCCGGAAATGGTCAGCAGAACCAGTCCGGCAATCAGCAGAATTACAATAATCAGTACAACGCTCCACCACAGCAGCAGTACAACGCTCCCCCTCAGAATCAGCAGTATCAGCAGGGATACAATGCACCGCCCCAAAACGGCTATAATCAGCCGCCGCAGGGCTATCAGGGCGGAAACGGTTATTATTAAAAGAAAAAAATTCTGAATAATCAAACGTTTTCGTTTGAAAAAAGCGTCATTTTGGCGCACTTATAAAGGGGTGATCTTATGGCTCGACCGATGAAAAAGGGTCTTGATTACTTTCCTTTTGATGTTGATTTTTTCTCTGACAGGAAAATCAGGCGCTTACAGGCAAGCTTCGGAAATGACGGAGTAGCAGTATATATCTGCCTATTATGCGAGATATACAACAATGGCTACTACATTGAGTATGATGAGGAGCTTGCCGAGGATATTTCAGCACAGCTAAATATCAAGTACACTTTAACAACGCAGATTCTGAACTACTTGTTCAGCCGGTCACTGCTACTCCTCATTGAGTGCAAACTTGCTGTCCCGGTCAAGGTCATAACTGCTGAATCAGTCCAGCGAAGGTATCAGGCAGGAAAGAAAAGCGCCAGGCGTGATATCGAAGTAGCTGCCGAGTTCTGGGTTTTAAAAACTGACGAAACCGAGAGCTTTATAAAAGTGCGCCCATTTTCCGAAAAATCCGGTAATAACCCCGATAAAAACGGTAATAACCCGGATAAATCCTGTAAAAACGCATCAAAAGAAAAGAAAGGAAAAGAAATGAAAGGAGAAGAAAGGAAAGGAAAAGAAAGTCCCGTCGCTTCCGCTCCGGTCTTCTGTCCTGTCATGTCTCAGGAAGACTACGATATTCTCTGTAAGGAATACGGTAAGGAAACCATTGACAAGTATATCCGGAAAATCGAAAAATGGCAGAAAAAACGGGGAAAGAAAGTCTCAGAACCGGCGGCGGTTATCCAGAAATGGATGGAGCAGGACGGTGTGAAGAAGGATACCTTCGATGAGGACAAATACGCCTTCGTTATCAACAACTTTTAGGAGGGATAGCATGAAACTTGAATTTACTGTAAAAGGCGAACCCCAAGGCAAGGGGCGACCACGGTTTACCAGAATAGGAAAGCCGTACACGCCGGAAAATACGGCATCTTATGAAGAAAAAGTCAGGCTTGCCTACTGGGAACAGTGTGGAATGGAAATGGCAGCGGCAGGAATTCCGCTGACACTTGAAATAACGGCAGTTTTCGGCGTTCCGGAGCGATTTTCCAAGGCAGTCCGGCAGAAAATGCTTGCCTGTGAGATACGTCCCACAAAGCGCCCTGACGCTGACAACATCGCAAAAATCATTGCCGACGCTCTCAACGGCGTTGCGTGGCACGATGACGCACAGGTGGTCAGCATGGCTGTCAGCAAGGTATACGGCGAAACTCCGGAAGTCCGGGTCTGCCTGGACTGGTAGGAGGTGCGGATGTATGACGGGTATCATAATAATTCTGGGGATCTACATCGCCGCATATGTGGCGATAAAAAGGCGGTACAGGCTTCCGGAGCAGGCGGCAACTCCTGACCTGACCGACAGGCTCAGCCGCATCGAGGCACTCAGGGAGCAGATAGCAGCCGTTCAGGAGCTTATCACAGATATTGACCTTAGTTCCGGGACATATCTCAAATGCATCACACTGGACTGGGAGACTTCCGCAGAACACACTCTGACGGTGGACATCTGGCTTGACGGTGCATCTGACTCCACCAAGATCATGAGGGCGCTTGCTCAGGCACGGCTTGAGGAGCTGTCCGGTCAGCTTTACGACGAGATCGGGAAACTACCATATCGCCATAGACAAAACGCTCTGCGGAAAGCGGTACGTCGTGTAGACAAAACACTCTCCGCCGGGGGAGGTGACGGCCGTGCGTGACCAGGAAACCGGTATCGTGACCTGCGACTTCTGCGGCACATACCTTGGAAACTATTTCACCGGCGACTACTACAAGCTGATAAAAATGAAGTTCTGCCCGGCGTGCAAAGCCCAGGCTGACCGTCAGCGAAAAGCATTTTGGGCGAGGGAAAAGCGCAAGGCTGACCGCCGGGAAAAGGCGGAAATGAAGTCAAGGCTTGAACGCCTGGAAGCTGAAAACGCTGCTCTCCGCAGGCAGATCATTGAAGGAAGGTGATATTATGACGATAGAAAGAGCAAAAGCAAGATTACAGGTGATTACAGGTCTGGCTGAGGTTGCCGATGATGAGGATGCTCTGGCACTGGATACCCTGTTGAATGAGATCGACGGTCTGAGGGCTGACCTTCATACCGCCGATAAAGCGTACAGGGAGGAGTGCGAGAAAAACAGGAAACTGAAAAGCCTGCTCCATGCGATGATGAAGTACATAGTTGAAGAAGGTGATGACGATGATAATTCATTGTGAGATTTGCGGCAAGGAGTTTGAGGCCAGGAATCCGCACTATATCCACTGTCCGGAGTGTCACCAGTGGATAAAGCTTGGCTGCACCAATTCCCCTAAGCCGTCGAAAAAGTTGCCGGAAGGCATGAAAAAACTGCTTGCCGACAGCCGCAGTGCTGATGCTGCCGGTCTGAGCTACGGCGAATACATGGCCAGGAAGTATGATGCTGTTGTGGCAAGGCAGAGAGTACGCAGGAAAAGGACGGTGACGACATGAAAAGACTGACCTATCAGACAGCCGGTGACGCTACCCGTCAGTCGCACTACTGCGCCGGATATGGCGTTAAAAAAGACGCTGTAGTTCAGCGTCTTGGCGAGTATGAAGATACTGGGTTTACTCCGGAGGAGATCAGGCAGGCGCTCTGCCTGCTCCGGCAGTCCCAGAAAGTGCTGAAAAAAGCCGAATTTCGCTGCCGTGAAGATAAAAATGAAGCAGACGGTTTGTATGACCGGTTAAAGGAACTTTTAGGAGGGGGATTATGAAACAGAAAATTAAAGTGTATAGCGTTTTCGCAGGACGTGAGGTCGAATACGATGCAGAAGTTATGACATCTGACGAATTCGACGCTATCTGCAATAATGAGGATACACCGGATTTTGTTGTAGTTGACGGAAAGATCCTTTACAATGAGGAAACCTGCCACGCCGGATATGCCGGAACGTGTAATTGTATCAGCCATTACCGCAAGTCGTGGCGTGAGTACACTGATGACGGTTGGGGCGGACTGTACTATGCCACAAGATAATCTGATAAATACAATTAGGAGGGTATGCAGATGAAGTATGACGAAAAAATGAAAGAACTGGGAAAGCGCTTTGACACTCACAAGGCGGCAATCACGGTGACTACAGAGCGCTTCCTGGGCATTGATTGGCGCAGAGCCGACGGCAGTGGTGACTACTACGTTAGTTATCTCCTCGACCGCAAGAGAGGTGCGCTGTATATCAGCGGCGATCTGGGCGACTGCATTGCAGTGTGGTACAATCCCCTGAACGAGAAAGACCTGAAAGGCTATGTCCGTGATATTGGCTATTTTATTGGAAAAATCCAGTGTGCATCAGATCTGTATTGCTATTCCGAAGACGATGTGCTGGAAGAACTGCACGAACACTTCGACGATGAGACTGTAGAAAACTACGTCAGCAGCCTTCCGGACTTTGACATTGCGGATTCCGAGGAGTTCTGGCAGATCGTCGGCAGCGAGGTTAGCGACTCCATGTGGACTGACGGTTTCCGCCCCACTGAGCGCCTGCGTGGTATCCTTGAGGATATAGATCCGGACTTTTTTGAGTGGATTGACTCCTGCGGCAGGAGCATCAGTCCGAGAGTGCTGCTGTGGGCGGTCGGATTCAGAATGGCGTGCGAGCAGTTGGAGCAGAAGTGTATCCTGTAGACAAAGGAAGGTGATAGGAAATGTACAGACTGACTACACCAGAGGGCGAATGTTTGGCGCTGGACTGCTACGGCGTTGAATGTGTCTGCACCCCTGACGAAAACTGCGACGAAGGCTGACTGAATCAGCGCATCGCAAGACTGGCACAGTATGAGAATACTGGGCTTGCTCCTGAGCAGGTCACAGAGTTGAAGGAACGACGTGAAGAAAAGGAGCAGGCTGACAACTGGATAAGCTGCAAGGAGAGAATGCCAGAATCGGAAACCCTTGTGATCGTCGCTTGTTACGGAAGCGATATTATCATACCGCAGGACGGTGAAACCCTGGCTGAAAGCATTGAGAGAGTACAGAGGGAACACGTTACAGTAACGCTTGGCTTTATCGGTTCAGACGGCTGGTATGGTTGCGATTATTTCCCGATGATGATTACACCGACTTACTGGCAGCCACTTCCTGAGCCACCCAAAGGAGAGTAAGAATATGGACGAGTATATAAGCAAGCAGAAAGTTTTAGATTATCTCAACGGCTACTTGCATTCATTAGGCGAAGGCGGCGCTGATACTTTGTTGTTTGATCGGGGACAGCGCAGAGCATTGATAAATTCAATACAGGATATATTAGCAGTAAAAGCCGCAGACGTTCAGCTTGTGAAGCATGGAAAATGGGAAGAAACCCATATATCACTTGTCAAGTATATTCCGGAAGATGAAAAAGAAGAAGGACACTCGTTTTACATGGCAGAATTGAAATGTTCGTGTTGTAAAAGATATAACGCTGTAACATTTGCCTTGGTCTTAAACAAACCGGATTTCTGCCAGTTTTGCGGCGCAAGAATGGACGGTGATGCGGAATGGTTACAAAAGCTTTTATAATTCTTTTAGTGCTGTATTTACCGGTTTGTGCTATGTTGATAATTGCACTCTGGAAAATAGACGAACGTGTACTTAGGCTTGAAGCGCTTGTAAAATGCCTTGAATCAGAGACGAGAGCGCTTCGGAGAAAAATTGTGAGAATGGACGGCGATGCGGAAGGAAGGTGCGAAAAATGAATGATAAATACGTTAAATTAGCAGATGTAAAACGAAAACTAAGATATATTTTCAAAACTTATGGAGTGGGCAGCTTCGTAAGAGAGAAAATCGAAAGGACACTTAACAATTTGCCGTATAGTGTAAAAGGTGACTTAGAAACAACTCTCGAAGCCACAGACGTACAGCCTGTTAATCAGTGGATAAGCGTTGGCGATGAGTTGCCAGAATGGGACAAGACGGTGCTTGTTTGGTATGCTTCAGATACTTTGTTCGGGGTGAGTGAAGGGTACGGCTTATCGTGGTATCACGGAAGCTGGCGTTTAAATGATCTAAACGGAGAAAATATACGAATATTTTATTGGCGATATTTGCCTGAAAAGCCGAAGGGGGGGACGATGAATAATGACTTATGAAGAACGTCAGGAAGTTAAGATCAAGAAAAAAATTGCAGGTGTTGGAGCTTGTAAGCATCCGAACGGCAGGGGGAAGCCGTCGTGCGAATTTACCATAGACAAAGTGCATTATTATTTTTGCTATGGATATTACAACGACTGGGGCGACGATATATCACCATACTGTGAGGGCTGTCCGGCGCATATTGACGCTGCTGATGATGTTTTACAGCAGCTTAAAAAAAGGAGGGATAAACCATGAAAGAAAAAGTATCTGTAGTGGAAATCATTGTTGTTATAATCATTGTAGCAGTACTTGCAAAGGAGGAACTATGACGGCGAAAGAATTTCTCTCCCAGGCATACAGGCTTGACCGCAAGGCTGACATGATGTTCAGAAAGGCTGACGCTATGCGGAAAAGTCTCTATGGCAGAGGTAATTCCGGAGAAAATCACGGCGGCGGTGATGCATCGGACAGCATCGGCAGGGCGATCGCAAGAGTTATTGCTTATGAGGAGCAGGCGGACAGGATAATTGAAGAACTGGTTCGGAAAAGACTGCTCATCGAAAACGCTATCGCTGCCGTTCCGGACGAGGTTCAGCGTGAGATACTGGAACGGCGCTATCTGCTGTATCAGCCGTTTGTCAGCGGTTATAACAAGAAAACCGGCGAGTATATCCGTGGAATCGCTGAGGATATGAATTATTCAGAACGTCAGGTCTACCGTCTGCATGGCATGGCTCTCCTGAAAATAAATGTCAGTGAATGTCAGTAAAAAATGTTGTATAATGGTATCATAGAGTTTAGGCGGAAGAATCCCCCAGTTTTCTGCCGACTCTTAATTCGTCATACATCCTTGGGCGGCAATCGTCGCCCTATGCGGCAGAGTAGAGCAATGGCAGCTCGTGAGGTTCATACCCTCAAGGGAGCAGGTTCGATTCCTGCCTCTGCACCCACTACATCTGACTGACATTTGGATTTCTCCTGCCAGAAAGCGTTTCCCATACCGGGAGGCGCTTTTTGCTTTGCCCGGAAAGGAGATAGCGCATGAAGAAAGCCTGCAAGTACTGCGGAAAAGTTCACGAAAGAGACTTTGAATGTCCGCACAAGCCGGAGCAGTCCAGAACCAGTGAAGCGGACAAGTTTCACTATACAAGCCAGTGGAAAGAAAAGTCGCTGCATATCCGCAAGCGTGACCTGTTTCTCTGTGTGGCTTGCAGGGCAAATCTCAGGGGAACTGTCAAGCGGCTCAATAACGAGGATTTGTCGGTTCACCACATCATTCCCCTGAAAATAGACTACAGTCTGCGGCTTGACGACCGCAACCTCATAACCCTTTGCCGGACTCATCATGAAATGGCGGAGGCTGGTGAGCTGTCAGCCGGGGAGCTGTCGGCTCTCCTGGACACCCCCCCCGGAGGGTCAGCGGTCTGATTTTTAGGGCTCTCGTCTACCGACGCCCCCCTCTGAAAATAAAAAATTCCCTAAACGAGCTGAGCCAGCTCGACCGCATATTGCGCTGTCGCTCGTAAACTCGCTTACTTTGACAGAACAGTTGCTTTTGTCGTCGCAAGCCCATAATTTACCGGGTACAGAGTCCTATTCAGGAAATTCTGTAATTTCGGTTTTACGATTCTGCATTACTTGTTATGGAAGGAGGCATACAGCATGGCACGACCTGCAATGAGTGCAAAAACTACGTCCAAGCACCTGACCAAAAGTGAACTGGACGCTAAAAACGGAACTGAGGAAAAACTCCGGGGGCGTGCCGACAAGCTGCGCCCTCCACCCTACCTGACACCGCCGCAGAAGAAGATCTTCCGGTTCATTGTCAGCGAACTGAGTGCAAGCGGTATCCTCGGAAACCTTGATGTGTACGTCCTGACAGAGTGCAGCATCGCCCTGGACCGTATGCAGGAGATCGAGAGCCGCATCAATCAGGATTCGGCGCAGCTCAGCAATGACAAGCTGCTGCAATCGAAGGACAGATACACAAAATCATTCTTCCGCTGCTGCAATGAGCTGTGCCTGTCCCCTCAGGCAAGGGCGAAAATGGGCAACCTCTCCATTGCGGCGGCTGAGGAAAATCCATTGATAAAGGCACTGAGCGATGATGAGTAACGACTGGTTCATGGACTACGCTTCCCACCGGGTAAGGCTTATTGCTCTGGAGCAGGAATGGCTTGAAATACGGTACTGGTATCTGTTCGACGAGCAGGAGCGCCGTGGCTGGATAACCAAAAACGGCAGGCATATACTGATCGGGGAGGATTCCGGGAGCGGCGGAAAGTCCGGGGAAAAGGTTGACAAATCCGGTGGAAGTGGTATAATAAAAGAAAAAAGCGATAAGCCAATAACAGAAATAGTTGATTCTGCAATAGAGCGTGTACCTCTTGTAAGAATAAGTGGCTACTCTGATGAACAGTGCGCTACTATTCAACAGCAGCATCGTGAACTTCTGAAATTTGCTCGTGATAACAACGATTCAAATGAGGTTGCTTTTGTTTTTAACAGTTCCCTGCAAGAGAAAAAAGAGTTCAAGGGTTCAGATGATACTATTGACTTTGGCGGTGCTTTATATGGTAGTGACCTGTTTATTATGCATAATCACCCTCGAAACAGTAGTTATTCGCTTAATGACATTACTGAGTTTTTAGGGAATCAAAGTATTAAAACTCTGACAATAGTAAAGAATAATGGCAAAGTCGAAACACTTACAAAATTGTCTGTGATTGACAGAAAATCATCTTTCAGAGAACTGGAAAGAATTATAAAAAAGAAAGTTAAAACAGGTTCAAAAGCTGAGTATGACAAAGTTGTAAAAGAATATCTGACAAAAAAAGTCAGCGAGGGGGTATTTGAATGGCTGAATTAAAGAATCATTCATTAGACGGTTCAAATGAAGCGGCTGTTGAAAGAATAAACGATATTCTGAAACAGTTTGAAGAGGAAGAAAAAAATGAAAATACAGAAAAAACCGCCCAGCAATGAGCGGTTTTTTCATGCCTATTTGACGGAGGTGAAACAGCATTGACAACATAACCGGAAGCCGTGCCTACCAGTACGCTTTATGGTGTGCCGAACCGGATAACCGCTTCGTTGGGCGGTATATCAAGCGGCAGGCTGAGGTGTGGCTCATCATTGCCGGGGACGCTGACCCGGACGCTTACGTCTGCGAAAAACACTGGCGCAAGATCACCAAGCTCCTGCGGATAATCTGCCACCCTGACCTGAACTGCTCCATGTATGAGGGTCTGGAAGACTACGCTATGCTGTTCATCTACGCCCTGTTCTGCACCCGGAGGCGTTCCGATAATCGCCGGTACTACGAAACCGGACTGCTTGAAATTGCCCGTAAGAACTTCAAGACCTTCACTTCGGCGGTCATTTTCATTATCGGTCTGCTGACTGAGCCGAAATTCAGCCGCTTTTTCAGCGTTGCTCCTGACCTGAAACTTTCAAGCGAGTTGCAGGTAGCTATCAAGAAGATCATCAAGTCATCGCCCTGCCTGGCTGACGAGAAGATCTTCAAGCTGCTCCGGAAGGAGATCAGATGCAAGCTGAACGATAACGAGTTCACGCCCCTTGCCTACTCACAAGACCGCATGGACGGCAAGCTTGCAAATATGTTCCTTGCGGACGAGTGCGGCGCTATGGACAACTACCCAATTGAAGCCATGCGCTCCTCACAGATCACCCTCCGGGAAAAGCTGGGCATCATCATTTCCACCCAGTACCCCAACGATAACAACGCAATGCTTGAGGAGATCGACAACGCTAAAAAGATTCTGGACGGTCTGCGGAAAGGCAGGGTTTTCGCCCTGCTCTATGAGCCGGACGATGAGT
>CAMOEP010000028.1 GCA_946612185.1 uncultured Ruminococcus sp. | reverse complement strand
GGTCGAAAATTTTTGTCTCCTTCTTTCCCGGCAGTCTCTTTGCCGTCCACATTTCTACGACAGCCGGCAGCTTTCCTGTATGGCGGAAAATGTTTCACGGAAAGTAAATGCTGTTGCCCTGAAAGAATTTCTGCGGCAGCAGTATTTACTTTTTAAAAATTATTTTTGCCGCACGTTTCTTTTCGTTTAGTTATTATCCATGACGTTCCGCCAAAGGTGTTGCCTATATTTCAAAAGTTGCGGCTCACGCATTATGGAAAATAATTTGAATAAATACGTCCCAGTCAAAAAAACTGAAAGCAGATTTGTATTTCTGATAAGGAGTTTGTCAAACTCTTGAATAATGTGGGTTTTTATGTGAAAATTCGGTGAAACTTATTGAAATATTTTCTTGAATGTTGTATAATTATATTAGTTCTGCACAAGAACTGAAATCTTGTATTCAAAGGAGGATACTGTAGTATGAGTATCATGAAGGATTCATTATCGGCTTTGAAGCCGGGGTCAGTTGTCAAGCTGACACAAAACAGCGGCTATACCGTTTACGGTGTGGTAACTGCCAATGACGGAAGCGAATCTTTGTCACTTTCCGTGACAACAGTCGCTACTCTCAGGTATGACCAGATATCCGCTATGGAGGTAGCTGTATCAGCCGGAGAAGCAAAAATGCCTGCCAATGTACAAATGGCTGCACCTGTTACAGTATCACCCTCTGTAACAGCTTCACCTGTTACCAAGACTCCTGTGCCGGGTAATAATGCAAGTGCGCCGGCTGAGGTGTATGTCAACATTGTGGAGAGCAGCGCCGCCATAGCTTCCGCTGCATTCAAATCTCTTACTGCCGACGAGAAAAAGGCACTAAATCCAGCCGTAAACAAGCTTACTGACGGTATGAAAAAACATGATACCGCCAAGATAAAGGAAGCATATAACTTTGCAGTAAAACTCTGCAAGGAGGATGAAAAATTCGCTACACCTAATGTGAATGAGTACATAGCTAATATAGCACTCCTTGCCGGAAATAATGAAAAAGCTGCGGAGCATTTCTTCGCCGCCGGACAAGACCTGAAGGCTTACCGTGTGGCTTTTGCTGCTGCACATCAGACGGGTTCAAGGAGTATGTATATTTCCGCAGCAGTTTATTCTGCTATATATATCGCCACTGACACCACTCTTGAATACGGTGAAGAAGCTGCCTTCGTCCTCAAGACAGCTTCACTCAGATGCAACGATATCGGCGGCATTGATTTCGCATCATACTCCGTATCAGGCATAAGAGCGCAGTCGGTTCTTGTGATGATACTAAACGAACTGAGCCAGAGTACAGGTATCGTCCTGGAAAAGATAAACGATATCCAGGCAAGCTGTGCCGCTCTCAGGAAAAAGTTCCCCGTGAACGAGATAAAGAATGAATGTGAGTCACTTATAGGCAGCCGCAAGATAGTTTCAAATGATACCAGTCCGGCTGAACCGGAAACTCCTGAACCTGAGCCGGAAAAGACTGAGTTATCACCGGATATTGAGTATACCGGAAAAATAACCGGCTTCAAGATGAGTGAGAAAAGCGGTACTATCGAGATGGATAATGGCGAAAAATGTCTGTTTGACCTGGCAGATGTCTCTGAACAGTCACTCTATGATCGTATCACCAAAAACAAGCTGCTTTCAAGGATACCGGTAAAGTTCAGGGTGATGAAAATGTATGGTCAGAACTATGCGGTTGAAATAAAGAGTTCACATCATACCATTGGGGGCAGCGGCGATACTTCCGGAACTTATGAACCAAATACCGTGAAAGTAAGCAAAGTATCCATTGCAGACGAATATTTCGGCGCAAGAGAGTTCGACAAGGCTATACTTGTATACAAGGAACTCCTGAACGGTGCTGAGTATGAACACGGTATCCTGGGCGTTATAAAATGCTACCTTGCTATGCAGAATATGGGCGGCGAAACTGATTATCTCGGTGAACTCAATGCCTTCGTGAATAAGTATGCCTCAAAACTCAGCAAGAATACAAGGAATATGGACGTTCTCCAGCAGTACTATATGAAAGTACAGCGCTACAAGGAATGTCTTGATGTGGTCAACGTTCTCCTTGACCTGTGTGAGCGTGAGGACTACAACAGAATAATACACTACCTTGCTATCAAGGCTCGCTGCTACAGGGGTATTGGCGACTACAGTTCAGCCGCCAGCAACCTCCTTGAATGGCTGAGTATCGTAAATAGTTACCATATGACCGAGCGCTATGAACTGAGAGATAACTACATATACATCGAACTTGCAGAGCTTTATTACGAACTCGATGATATGGAAAAGGCGAAAAAGTACTGCGGACGTGCAGGCGCTTCTGAGCGTAAAAAGGCTCTCAGCGAGAAACTCGCTCCCGCTGAGGAACAGGAGCAGGAGGCGGATTCTGCTGATGATGAAGCTGATGAGAACCCTGTATCCGTTCAGGAACTCTACGAAAGCTATACCGACGACGGCGGCTTTGAAAGTCTACAGATGACTGATAATGATATTGCTGCTGCCGTTGAAAACTTCACCAGCGGAAAGATTTACTGCGTACTCGCCTACCTCTGCGCTGCTTCACGCATTGCCGACAGGATACCTGAGAGCAGAGCCTCAGTCATTGACCCGGATATCACCATGAGAGACTCCGTTAAGGCTATCGAGGGCGCATTCAGCTACGCCTTCAACAGCCCTCTTTCCGGCAGAGAAATGAGCAGCAGCGAGATTTCCGCTGTATTCCAGCTTACAAGCAAGATACTGCCCAGGGAGAGCAGCGAACTTTTTGCCGCTGCCGCAATCAGAGCCCTTTTCAATAACAGTACTGAGCCGGATTATTCCCTGTCAGACCTTCTGTTCTATCTGGAATCCGATGAACTCAGTGACCTCAGACGTGCATATCCCGCAATTATCGACCTTGCTAACCTCCTCTACGGCTTCCACGAAAGTACAGGCTACGGCATCGACATCTTCGCTGACTACAGAACCAATGCCTCCAACCTGGAAAAGGCTATCGAGGACGCTAAGGAATGTTGCGAATTCCTCGAAAATCGTACCGCTTCTTACGAAAGTCAGGGACAAGTTCGCCGCATGAGGGAGTATATATTTATCTCCGACGACGGTCTGCTCAGAAAATGCCTTAATATAGCCGCTGAGAATGATACCTCCCAGTTCGGTTACGTCAAGGACACTATCTGCGAGAACTTCATCAAGAACGGTAAGACTCCTGACCCGGAAAATATAGATCCCAAGAAGATAGACCGCTTCATCGACCAGAACTGGCTCAGGGCAAGGGACGTTATCCTCAGCGAGGGCAGACACGTTTCACGCCCCTACGACAACCTCAAGGGTGGTAAGCGCAATACCACTGTGCTGGCAATAAAGCGTATGCTTGGCTGCGTCTGTGCATGGCTGAGTGCTGCGGAACATTCCTCCGGCAATAACAATGGCTACGCTAAGTCACGCTATGACGAGATAGTTGCCGACGTTATCATGCACCTTGACCTCCTTATGCGCAGCGCAACTACCGCTTCCGACAACGGCTGGGGCAGCGAAGCTATACTTTATACTACCAATGAACTTATCCAGAAACTCAGTGGTACTTACTGCCAAAAGGACAGACAGTATATGTTCATCGACTTCCTCAGAAGCGATGATGTACTTCTTGATGACGAATTCCTGCCGGAACTTCAGTCCACCTTCTGCGGTATGCAGGACTTCAATATCCTCCGCAGAATAGAGAATCATGCTTCCAGGGATCTGCCTTCATTCCAGGAGAGACTCAGCGAGATTTTCTCCGATGACCTTACAAAGAACGACCTGCGTTCTGCCCGTCTTATCAAGGAATATGGCGAGGATACCGGAAATCAGGAACTCAGCAGCGATCCCGTTCTTGAGTACCTGGACAAGTGCCTGCGTGACTCCAGACGACGTGCTGATAACCGTTACGAGGACTTCCGCAGCCAGCTTGAATACGAACTCCAGAATGGTAAGATATCCGACAAGAACGGCGAGAAGTCCGCTATCCTGAACTGCGTGACCTCCTGGTACAGGATATGCCGTGCTACCGGCGACTTAGGCTTCTTTGCACGTCTTGTGGAGGTATTCGAGAGCAATATCGCTGACATAGCTGAGGAAAAGGCTGACCGTATGAAGTGTCAGCTTGAAGAACTGGCTGCAAATACCGAATACGACTTCGGCGTTTACCCCAAGGAGAAGATACTTGAATTCATCAACGACGGCAACTTCGCTACCGCTGAGAATATGATGAACTGTATCCGCCGCAACGATACCAAGGAAGTGGCTGATTATACTATAGAGCCTTTCGGCTACCTGGAAAGCTTCATAGGTGAGTACCCGAATAATCTGCGAATCGTATCTGACGGTGCTATGCCTGTAGAATCGCTCATACTCCGCCATACCGGTAAAAAAGTCCTTGAAAAGGCGCTCCAGTGTATCACCGGCAACGGCAGAAAGGATACCAGAGGCGGCGTTGAGCTTATCTCCTCATGGATATACAGCGACAAGACCGGCGGAGTTAAGGGTATAAGCAAGCTTATGAACGCTCTTGGCTTCGTTGAGACTGATATCACCGAGGACGAAAATGACCGTAACTGCTTCTTCATGCGCCGCAGAAAGCGCACAGGTAAGATAAGCTATCCTCACCCGATACCTGCTTTCGGTTCAGCCACCGAGAATGAGGATATCCGTATAATATGCCTCTACGGACGCTTCAACTGCAACAGCCTTATGGACAAGTTCCGTGAGGTGAATACCGCTCCAAAGCATACCATAGTACTCCTTGACTTCGCCCTCAACCTTGAGGAGCGCCGCCGTCTGGCACGAAAGATAAAGGAGGAAAAGAGTTTCGCCAAGAGCTTTATCGTCATCGACCGTGTACTTATATTCCACCTTGCAAAACACTACGCTGCCAACAGCATAATCAGACAGCTTATGGCTATAACTATGCCTTTCTCCTACTACCAGCCATTTGTTGAACTTTCTTCACAGCCCATGCCTCCTGAACTTTTCACCGGCAGAGAAGATGAACTGGTGAAGATAGAGTCATCTACCGGTGTGAATCTGGTGTACGGCGGTCGTCAGCTTGGTAAGAGTGCGCTGCTGAAAATGGCTCAGAAGGACGTTGACGGCAACGCAAACGGCGACAGGGCAGTACTTGTCGAGATAAGAGAACTTGACTACAGCAAGGCTGCCGAGGTCGTTTCCGCTAAACTCATAAGCGCCGGAATACTCTCCGAGAACTGCCGCTGCGATGACTGGGATATCCTCGCAAGCCATATCGAAAAGCGCCTTATGGACGATTCTCCTACAAGGATAAACTACCTGCTGCTTCTCCTTGATGAGGCTGATACTTTCATCGAAAGCTGTAAGGAAGTGGCTCACCGTCCTATCTCAGCCCTTAAAAACCTGCCTGCTGACCGCTTCAAGGTGGTAATGGCGGGTCTGCATAACCTTAGCCGTTTCAACAGAGATATGGTGCTTCACCGCAATTCAGTCCTTGTACACTTAGGCTCTGTAGTAGTAAGACCTTTCAAGCGCTCCGAGGCTATAAAGCTTCTGACAAATACCCTGGCTTACCTGGGATTCCGCTTCGATGAGGACATTATTTCCTTTATCCTTGCCAAGACCAATTATTTCCCCGGACTTATCCAGCTTTACTGCCAGAAACTCCTTGAAGCTATGAAGAACGACGACTACGCCGGCTACAACGAGATAAATACCCCTTACTATCAGGTAACTGAGGAGCATATCAAAAAAGTCCTCTCTGACCCTGAGTTCACAAGAGTCGTAAACGACAAGCTGGAAATGACCCTCTTTGTCGAGGAGGAAAATCACAGCCACTACCACGCTCTTGCACTTATCATAGCTAACCTGCTCTACAGCGAATACTCCGACAATGGCTATACCGTTGACGAGATCATGGCAGCCGCAGGAAAGCAGAAGATATCCCGTATCATCACCCTGAAAAAGGAGCAGGTGGAGGAACTTCTCCATGAGATGTGGGATCTGAACGTCCTCACAGCCAGCGGCGAACACTATACCTTCGCTACCGAGGGATTCCGTGATATGCTGGGTACTGCCGACGATGTTGAGCTTGCTCTCGCTGAGTATATGGGAGAGGAGATGGGCTCATGAACGGAAGAATATGGTGGAACAGGATAACCAACCCTGCACAGTTCATCGAGGATACCTCCGACGAACTTATATCCTCCGAGTCAGTTATACTCCGCCTGCCGGAGAAGCTGCCCTGGGAGGAGGACTTCTTCGAGTCACTGAGAACAAGCCTTGAAAAATACGGCAGCGAGCGCACTTTCAAGACAGTTAGCGCCGAGGGAGTAACTTCCCCCGGCGACTTCCTCATGGAGCAGTTTTTTACCGAGAGTGAGCGGAACAAGTGCTGGCTGCCTACATACCATACCTACGAGAACTTCATGGCGCAGAACAGCGAAACAGTAATGAACCACAGGTACGTCTGCGTCAGCAATATCGAGCCGGGCATGGTTCAGGAGTGGGTCGATTCCATAAACAGCTACCTCAGCAGCATAAATGATGCAAAGGACGAGCGTGGAGTATTCATACTCATCGTCCGCAGCAGCGGCGAGATCGAAAAAGGCGAACTGAAAGAGTACTGCTACAGCAGCTACGTTACCGACTTCGACTGCCTGCTTTTCTGCCAGACCTTGCTTTCCTCGCAGAAGCTAACCACTATCCAGAAGGAATATATTTCCCACCTGGCGTTCAATATTGCCGGGAATGACTATGAACTTGCCGGAGTATTCGCCGGTTACGGACTTGAACTTGCAAATCACCCTTACCGGACTGCGGAGAAGGTTTTCGCAGACAGCGGAAAAAAGGTGACTAACCTGAAAGAAAAGGTCAATTCCGCACTATGGAATGCCCAGATAAAGGTAATTTTCCCCAGAATGGAGAATGAGCGCCGCATACTTGTGGAAAAGTACTACAAAGATCTGAAGAAGTGCCTACCTATCAAGAATATCAACGGCGATAAGATAGAAGATCCGCTGGAACTTGAAGTAGGGCATATATTCATGCTGGCGAACAAGCGGCGGTTCGCTGACTGGGGCGACTATCGTATGCTGGAGATAATGAAGGACGCACGAAACGCCCTTGCCCACCTGGAAGCAATATCATTCACAGCTTTAGAGGATATGTCTATATTCTGATAAAGAATTTATAAAATTTCCCCTTTGGTATGGCTTTACCTGCAATTGCTGAAACGGCAGGTCGCAGTAAGCAATATCAAAGGGGAAATTTTTACAACTGGAAGTATTAGAAAAAAATGAGGGAAACCATTTTCAAAAAGGTTTCCCTCAATAATTATCAGAAATCAGCCCTCAGAATTTACAGATGAGATGACCTCAGTGAGCAGGTTTGCGGGAAGCTGCTCATATCTGAGGAATGTGAGGGTGAATGAGCCCATGCCTCTTGTGGTCTGGCGCAGGTACATTGCGAAGTCGTGCATCTCTCTTATAGGAACTTCTGCGGTAATTGTTGTATTTCCGCCTCCGATAGGTTCCATGCCGAGAACTCTGCCTCTGCGCTTGTTCAGTTCGCCCATGATATCGCCTGTATTTTCGTCAGGTGCGGTAACTGCCAGCTCACCGATAGGTTCGAGCATTACAGGGTCAGCCTGGCGCAGTCCTTCCTTGTATGCGATAGCTGCTGCGGTCTTGAACGCCATTTCTGAGGAGTCAACCGGGTGGTAAGAACCGTCAACCAGTATTGCCTTCAGACCAACTACAGGACAGCCTGCAAGTACGCCCTTCTTAACGCATTCCTCCAGACCCTTCTGTACAGCGGGGAAGAAGTTCTTAGGAACAGCGCCGCCGAAAACCTTCTCCTCGAATACCAGTGTATCGCTTACGCAAGGCTCGAACTCGATCCATACATGACCGTACTGACCGTGACCGCCGGACTGCTTCTTATGCTTGCCCTCGACCTTTACCTTCTTGCGGATAGTCTCCTTGTATGCGATCTTGGGAACTGTCAGGTCGATGTCAACGCCGAACTTGCCTTTCAGCTTAGCTGCGGCAACTTCAAGGTGCTGTTCGCCCAGACCGCTGAGGATCTGCTCCTTTGTGGTGTCGTCCTGAACGTAAGTGAGAGTGGGGTCTTCCTCTAAAAGTTTCTGCATAGAGGAGGATATCTTAGCCTCGTCGCCCTGTGCCTTAGCCTTTACAGCCATTGAGTAGCAGGGAGGCTGGAATGTCATTGCAGGGTAAACAACGTCACAGCCGCTTTCAGCGAGAGTATCGCCAGTGCTTGCGGATATCTTGGAAGCTACTACGATATCGCCTGCGACTGCGGAAGCTACCTCAGTCTGCTTCTTGCCGCAGAGGTTGTAGAGTTTACCTATCTTCTCAGCGGACTTTTTGGAGGTGTTGGTCAGTTCGCAGTTAGCTTTGAGTTCGCCGCTCATGACCTTTATGAATGACATCTTGCCAACGAAGGGGTCAGCAATAGTCTTGAATACGAAACCGGAAGCCTTGCCGGAAGCGTCGCAGGGAGTATCCTCCTTTGCAGCAGCAGCCTCGTCAGGGGAGGGCAGCAGCAGTTCGATCTCCTTGAGCAGCATATCAATACCAGCCAGTTCAGCAGCAGATGTGCATACAACAGGTGTGATGATACCTCTGTTCATACCGTCGTGGATACCGTCGATAAGTTCCTTCTGAGTGAAAGTCTCGCCCTCGAAGAACTTTTCCATAAGTTCGTCAGAAGTCTCAGCAACAGCCTCGGAGATAGCTGCGATAAGACCGTCGATACGGTACTCGATCTTGTCGGATATCTCAGCAGTAGGCATATCAGTCTCAACAGCGTTGCCCTTATCGTCGTACTTGTAAGCCTTCATCTCGATCAGGTTAACGTACTCGATGATAGATGAATTGCTGATAACGGGAACTACTACAGGGCAAACAGTAGGGCCGAAAACGGTTTTCAGCTCAGTGAGTACATTGAAGAAGTTAGCGTCCTTGTCGTCGATTTTTGTAACGACGAACATCTTGGACTTGTTCTGTCTTACAGCCTCATCATAAGCCTTTCTTGCGCCTACCTTGACACCGGATTTAGCGGAAACGGTTATCATAACTGTATCAGCCGCACGGATACCCTCTGTCATTTCAGCAGCAAAGTCGAACAGACCAGGAGTGTCCAGCAGATTCACCTTGAAACCGTCGTAGTCGAAAGAAGCCAGAGAAGTACCTATAGAGATATGCCTTCTGATCTCCTCAGGGTCGTAGTCACATACAGTAGTGCCGTCAGCGGTCTTACCCAGACGGTCAGATGCTCCAGCCTTGAAAAGGAGAGCTTCAGCGAGAGAAGTTTTACCTGAGCCGTTGTGTCCGGCGAGGGCTATATTTTTTATTTTGTTTGTAACGATATCTTTCATTTTAGTATACTCCTCTTAAATTGATTGGCAGTTGTTCATCAAACTCTGTATAGTTTGAACAACTACAAGATTAATTATATATCAAGTTATATAAATTTGCAATAGCCTGAGAGTATTTTCTACATATTATAATACTGTATCTGTTGAAAATTGTGCATTATGCACAGCGAATTCCTTGTCTGAGGAGGTTTTATTTGCCAAAAATGATAGCCTGACTGTCACCGAGCCGTACATCAGCCCCCATATCACCACGCATACTGTGATACCGGGGAGACTGCCGCTGTCCAGGAATGGCAGCCGGAAAATTAGCTGAGCGCCGTTCATGGTCAGGAAAGCCCACACCGCCGGTGCGAGAAGCATTTTCACCGGACGCAGGCGGACTCCGGTGAAGCGGAGTACTTTGATGAGCCGGGAGATGTTGCCGAAAACGTTGCTTGCGTAGTAGGAAACGGCTATTCCCCAGAAGCCCGTCAGCGGAACGAATATAAGCACCGCCGAGATGCGTATGACGTACTCCGCCAGGTAGTTCACCGAGGAGAACGCCTGCAAGCCCAGCCCTTTGATAAGCGCTTCCAGAACGATTTCCAGGTAGATAAAGGGTATCACCGGCGCAATGTCCCGTATAAGCCGCCCTGCCAGTTCACCGCCGCCCAGCATCACGCCGATGACGCTGCCGAAGCGCAGGAGTACTCCGGAGGCAAAAATGGCGTAAATGAACGTCCCCGTCAGCAGTTTCACAGTCATGCTGCGGATACGCTCCATATTCCCGGCAGCCCACGCCCTTGCGGACTCGCTGACGATGATGCCGGACATTGAACAAAGTGCCACTGAGGGGAAGAAAAGGGTTGGAATGACTATCGCCTCGAATATACCGAAAAGGCTGAGGGCTTCCTCAGCGGAGTCGCCTGCACGCCGCAGACAGACCGGTATAAGCGCATCGTTTGCGCTGCTGAGGAGGCTTGTGAGTATCCCTCCGCCCATTATGGGGAACGCAAAGGCTGCGTACTGCCGGAAACTTATGCTGCATCGTCCCGGCTTTCCGGTCTTGCCGGTGAAGAAAAGGATAGTGAGATATGTAAGGGAGAAGCAGTTTCCGGAGATGACGGAGAAGATCATTATCCGGCAAATGTCACCGCTGCTGCCGGAAGTCAGGGTCATGCACATTATGACCGCCGCCCTGATGATGAATTCCACAATGTCGCCCGCAGCCGCAGAGGAAGCTTTCCGGACGGCGTTGAAGTAGCCTTTCAGACAGGCAGCAGCAGCCCCGGAGAACAGTGCCGCAGGCATTAGCCGGAGAGTGGTACACATTTCGCTGCTGTGGAAGAAGCGAACGCTGATAGTGTCCGCAAAGAGTAGTATCACCGCCGAAACTGCCGTACTCAGGAGTATGCAAAGCTTCAGCCCGTGAAAGAGGACGTGTTCGGGGTTGCCGCAGGGCTTGCCGGTCTCCTCGGAAACAAGTCGGCTGGTGCAGAGAAAGGCGCTGCCGTTTGAGAGTATTCCAGCCAGCGCAAGGAATGAGCCCATGAGGGAGAACATTCCCATAGCCGCAGTACCCAGCCGCCGGGTTATGAATGAGTTAAGCAGAAGTGCTGCCGTGTCCAGGAAAAGCTGCATGACTGTCAGCAGCAGAGTGTCCCGGATTATCCTGTTTTTTATCCGCATAATATCCCTCCCATGAATCATATGGGAGAGTGTGGAAAAATAGAACTGAAAAAGCCATAGCATTCCAGGTATTGGAATACTATGGCTTTAGGCAACACCGCACAAAGCCCGCCTGACGGCTTGGCGGCGCATCTGCTTGCATCTTTTCCGTCATCTTGCACAGAAATTCCTTGCTGGGCGCCAGCCCAGCGGCGTCATTTCTATACAATCTGACGAAAAATCTGACTGCGCATCTGCACCACCAGCTCTGTGCGGTGTTGCCTTTATGAATTATTTCATTGTAAGTTCGCCGTCAACGATAGCGGGAACGCCTGTGGCAATAACGCCCACGTCCTTGTACTCGCTGTTGTGAACCAGGAGGAGTTTTCCCTCATTGGTGATATACAGTTCATAATAGGAGTCGGCAAGGTGTTCATTTGGAAGAACATAGCCCTTTCTGTTACGGATATCGTACACAGTTACTACGGCGTTACGCAGACCGCTTCCGTAGTCAGCGCTTATGCACAGTTCCGGGTAGCCGTCATCATTCAGGTCGGAGAAGCATACCAGTGCGGCGCTGTTTACGTCGAACTCTGCTTCCCGCAAGCCGTCAGAGAGTTTAAGCTTGTTCTCTTTCCACATAAGTACCTGGTCAGGGAAAGGCGGCAGGTAGAGGAAGTCGGATATTATCTCGCTTCCGCTGTCAGTCACCTCAGTCTTGGGAGTCCACTTGAAAACCTCGCCGGGTTTCCATTTAAGGTAATTAGTGGTATAGGATACAGGCAGGAAAGGCTCGATACCTGCATCGAACTGCTGGATAGCGAAAGCATCATCAGCAGTAATGCCGCTGCCTTTATTGTAAACGTCGCATAAAGCTATAGCCTTATCGCTCAGCGGGTACTTTTCCTTATTTGCAACGTACTGCAAAACACTTACCACGTCTGAAACAGTAACGCTTCCATTGCCGTCAGCATCGCCGTAAACGGGTTTTTCAATTGGCTTGAAGTTATAACCGACGTTTTCCGCAAACTCCTGGGCAGTACTGTCAGGATAGCCGTAGATAGTGCCGCTGAATGAGTAGGTAGTTTTCTTTGATGAATCGGTCGATTTAGCATCGTAAAGGGTCGTAGTTTCATTGGGGATAGTGCAGGAGGGGTTCTCGATAATGAGTTTTTCGAGGCTTGCCATACCGCCGAACGCCATTTTGCCAATACTGGTCACGTTCTGGGGAACGGTCATTTCTTTCACAGATGAACAGTTAAAGAAAGCGTCCTGGGGAATGTCTGTTAAACTCTGAGAAAGTGTGATTTTAGCCAGGTAAGCGCATGATCTGAAAGCACCGATGCCGATCTCTGTAATGTTATCGGGCAGTATGATATTTGTGATACCGCTTTGCATGAAAGCTTCTCTGCCGATAGTGGCAGTACCTTTTTGCAGGAATACGTTTTTCAGGTTGCTCGTGTATGCGAAAGCCATAGCGTCAATAGTTTCAACGTCAGCAGTCACCAGGAATGTGTCTGCATCAGAAGCCGCCGGGAAAGCGATAATGCGGCGCTTTTCCCTGGTGTCCATAAGTGCGCCGTTAACTACGCAGAAACTTGCGTTTCTTGGTGCGACAGTTATGGTCTGGAGAAACTTGCCTGCAAAAGCAGCCTGACCTATCTCAGATACGTTCTCAGGGATGATAATTGAGGTCAGACCTGAGAGATCGAAGGCGTGTTCCTGGATACTTTCAAGGCTTTCCGGGAGAACTATGCCCCTGAGTGACTCACAGCGCAGAAAAGCAAATTTACCGATGTCGGTTATGCCCTCCGGGAGAGTAACGTCAGAGAGACTTGTACAGCCCCAGAAGCACTGGTCACCGATCATAGTTACCTTGTGACCGTCGATCTCCTCCGGTATCTCAGCTTTGGTAACTGACTTGTCGCAGGAACAGATCTGTACCTCATCGCCAAGAATACGGTAGGTGAAGTCACCAAATGTGGGATTTTCAGTTTCCTCAGCGGCGATGCCAACAGTGTTAACAGCAGGAACACCTGCCGGAACTGCTGCGATCATGAAAGCGCTGAGAAACGCTGCAATGATGTGTCTTTTTTTCATGCCCAATAGTCCTTTCTGTATAATGCGCTGCCAGAGCCTAAACCCCGTTTCCGGCAGCGCAATATTAATTATAGCTTATCTTATCTTAGTACCAACAGGTACGCTGTCGTCAACGAAGATGACCTGTACACCGCCGGGAACGTCAGCAGCGCAGATCATGCCGTTGCTCATTTCACCTCTGAGCTTTACGGGCTTCAGGTTTGCGATTATCTGGAGTTTCTT
>CAMOEP010000027.1 GCA_946612185.1 uncultured Ruminococcus sp. | reverse complement strand
CGATAGTTCCCCAGATGCCGTTCATCATGTGTACTGCAACTGCACCTACAGGGTCGTCGATGTGAAGCTTGTAGTCAAGCAGCCATACGCCGAAGCATACCAGCAATCCGGAAACGATGCCTACGATAGTCGCACCAGCGCAGTCCATAACATCACAGCCTGCTGTGATTCCCACAAGTCCTGCCAGAGATGCGTTAAGGCACATGGAAACATCGGGTTTACCGTACTTTACCCAGGTGAATATCATACAGGTAACGGTTGCGACTGCCGGGGCAACTGTAGTTGTCAGGAAGATAGAATCAAGCTGTGCAACACTTGAAGCAGCAGCCGGGTTGAAGCCGTACCAGCCGAACCAGAGTATAAATACGCCCAGAGCGCCGATAGTAAGGTTGTGACCGGGGATAGCGTTTACCTTGATCTCGCCGTCCTTGGTCTTGACGAATTTGCCGATACGAGGCCCTACGATCTTAGCACCGATAAGTGCGCAGATACCGCCTACCATATGTATCGCACATGAGCCGGAAAGGTCGTGAAAGCCCATCTGAGCCAGCCAGCCGCCGCCCCATATCCAATGAGCCTCAATGGGGTAGATAAGTGCGCTGATGATAGCGGAGTATACGCAGTAGGACAGGAACTTTGTCCTCTCTGCCATAGCGCCGGAAACGATAGTTGAAGTAGTGGCGCAGAAAACCAGGTTGAAGATGAACTGATCCCACTGGAAGTCTGCATAGCTTGTGAAGATATCAAAGCCGGGTGCGCCGATGAGTCCGCAAACGTCCTCACCCAGGAGCAGACCGAAGCCGATGAGTATGAACATAACTGTACCGATACAGAAGTCCATAAGGTTTTTCATGATTATATTGCCGGCGTTCTTAGCACGGGTGAAGCCTGTCTCCACCATTGCGAAGCCTGCCTGCATGAAGAAAACGAGTGCGACGGCTATCATGAACCATACGCCGAATATTGTGTCATTGGTACTTTCAGTTACCTGCTGCGTGATCGTCTGAATATCCATAGTTAATACCTCCCTGAATTATTTGGAGTGTAATGCAGCAAAAATAAAAATGGGGTGCAGATGCCCGTAACGGCATCATACACCCCATTGTGTATGGAATAAGCGCTTATGTATCCGGAATCCTCCGGAAAAAGAGAAAGCGCCGCAGACCACATTGTCCGCAGCGCCTTTGCTGTTTACAGTTGCTATTATAGCGCATTGTTTTCACTTTGTCAAGGGGAATTTTTAAGTTTGTATAAACTAAACAAAATGGCGTTGACATCTGCGGAAAAGTGTGGTATCATATGGTCAGGGAAAATTTACTGAGGAGGGATAGTTATGAAAAGACGTATATTATGTATTATATCAGCAGCAATACTGGCAGCGTTTTCATGCTCCTGCGGAAAAGAAGAAATGGTATGCGGAGATCCGCCTCCGCTTACTGAGGACGGACTGATAAATGATAAGCTGCTTGGGGACGGCGAAGAAAAGCCCTATGAGGAAGCCTTTGAAACAGACTGGCTTGAAATGTGCCTTTCTGATTATGACGACGAGGACAGCCCGTTTTATGTAGAGGGCGCTAAGGCGGAAGATATGCATATCGGCACGCCATACAAAATGATCTATGTGGATAAAGCACGGAATACCGCTGTTAATAATACCTGGCTCTACCCTGTAGTATATGAGGGAAAGTATGTGGGTCATGTACATTGGAACTGTCATGATAAGGATAATGACAGGTCTTTTGGCTGTACGGGCTATATTATGCCATATTCCGAGGAGCGTTTTCAAAAAGGTCAGAAGCTTGCGATTTTTCAAATGGTAGAAACCGGCGATGTGTTTATTATATACGATGATAACAGTATCTATCAGGTAAGCGGTGTGCAGAAAAAAAATACCGATGAACTGGGCATTACCTTTAATGACGTGAACAAGGGCATCAATGTTATCAGTCAGGAAAGCCTGGACAAGGTAGTATATACCTGGCAGAGCGAGGAGAAGGATACCTCCGGGGAAACACTGGGATTTGCAATAAACACCGCCCAAATGACCGACGAGGAAAAGGACGCTCGTATCGGCAGCACTGAGATACTTGACTATAATGAACTGATCGGCACGGAGGGATTTGAACTTTCCGCTGATGAGTTCTTCCAGAAAACAGGTACTATAAATGACGGCGGAGAAGTTCCGGAGAGCGTTTCCTTTACTGCTCCGTTCATGGCAGCGCTTTTGCGTGACGGCGAGATAACCGCACCTCTGAATATCTACTACTACGGCGGCGTTGTTGACGGCACGCTGAAAGGCTTCGTGAACGCCGACTGCCGCAAGGGTACTCCCACGGCGGCTGATTACTTTGCTGCGCCCATGTTTGCACAGCAGTTTGAAAAGGCACTGGCAAAGGGCAGGTTCGCAGTTGTTGATAACTTCGATAATCTTGGATTTATAGCCGTTTTCGAGGACGGCTCTACCATGCGTCTTGGCGCTGAACCCAATGCAGACTGCGGCGGCATCACTTTCGAGCAGGCTGACAAGGGCTACAATGTGGTTGACAGCAATTTCAAGGAGAATATCATTTACACTATGGATAATCCTGGAGAATATGTAGAGAATAATGCAAAATAGTTTACAGGAATTTGTGCATATTGTAAAATTTGAAAAATCCTACTTGACAATACAGGTTTAACGTGATAAGATTATTTTCAGAACAAGGACGTTCATATGGGCTTACTGCGCCTGTATGAGCGTCTTTTTTTATTGGTTCGGATCAATGGGGCTCCGTAACCGGAAGGAAAGTGATTTTATGGATAATTACAGAATTGAAGCTCCTTTCGCAAAGCAGGGGCTTTACGACCCTCGTTTCGAGCATGATAACTGCGGTATCGGCGCTGTCGTGAATATCAGCGGCAAGCGTTCAAGACGTGTTATTGACGACGCTCTGACTATCGTTGAAAAACTGGAACACCGTGCAGGTAAGGACGCACAGGGCAGGACTGGTGACGGAGTGGGTATACTCTCCCAGATACCCGGCGGCTTCTTCCGGGCAGAGACTGAAAAGCTTGGTTTCAGCATCGGTGAGGACGGCGACTTCGGCGTTGGTATGTTCTTCTTCCCACAGGACATTCTGGGACGTGACCGGGCGAAGAAGATGTTCGAGACTATACTCAATAAGCGTGGCATGGAACTCCTCGGCTGGAGGGACGTTCCCTCTGACCCGGATATACTCGGTCAGAAAGCAAGGGAGAGTATGCCCGTCATCGTTCAGGGCTTCGTGAAGCGCCCGGAGGACTGCCAGAGAGGTCTTGATTTCGACCGCAGACTCTACATCGCACGCCGTATCTTCGAGCAGGCTAATGAGCAGACCTACGTTTGCTCGCTTTCCAGCAGGACTATTGTATACAAGGGTATGTTCCTGGTTAACGAACTGAGGGGCTTCTACCGTGACCTGCGCTCTGAGGAATTTACTTCCGCCATTGCTATGGTTCACAGCCGTTTCTCCACAAATACACAACCGAGTTGGCAGAAAGCCCACCCCAACCGCCTTATCGTCCACAACGGCGAGATAAATACTATCACCGGCAACGCCGACAAGATGCTTGCCCGTGAGGAGTCAATGAAGTGCAGTGCTTTCGGTGAGGATATGAACACTATTCTTCCGGCTATCGAGGTTTCCGGCTCTGACTCCGCACGCCTTGACAATGCCCTGGAATTCATGGTAATGTCAGGTATGCCGCTGCCGCTGGCGGTTATGATAACCATTCCTGAACCATGGAAAAATGACAGGAACATCTCAAAGGAGAAGTACGATTTCTACCAGTACTACGCCACTATGATGGAACCCTGGGACGGCCCTGCTTCCATACTTTTCTCCGACGGCGACGTTATGGGCGCTGTTCTGGACAGAAACGGTCTGCGTCCCTCACGCTACTGCATCACCTCCGACGGATTCCTGATACTCTCCTCTGAGACAGGCTGCATCGACGTTCCGGCGGATATGATAGTGAAGAAGGACAGGCTGCGTCCCGGAAAAATGCTCCTTGCTGACACGAAAAAAGGCAGGATAATCGACGACAATGAACTGAAAAGCTACTATGCTTCCTCACAGCCCTACGGTGAATGGCTGGACAGCAACCTTGTCCGCCTCCATGACCTGCATATCCCGAACAAGGCAGTAAAGACCTATTCCCATGAGGAACTTGAAAAGCTGCAAAAGGCTTTCGGCTACAGCTTCGAGGAGATACGCAGCAGTATCCTGCCAATGGCTGAAAACGGCGCAGAACCTATCATATCAATGGGTTCGGATATACCTCTGCCGCCCCTTGACCAGACTATGCCGCCCCTTTTCAGCTACTTCCGCCAGCTTTTTGCTCAGGTAACAAATCCACCCTTTGACGCTATCCGTGAGGAGGTCGTTACCGATACAAGTATGTACATCGGCAAGGACGGCAATATCCTTGAAGAAAAGCCGGAAAACTGCCATGTGCTTAAAATATCCAACCCCATTCTCACCAGCACTGACCTGCTCAAGATCAAGAACCTGAACTCTGACGGTCTGAAAGCTGCCGTTATCCCCATGACCTACTACATAGGCACTACCCTTGAAAGAGCGATAGAGCGCCTTTTCATCGACGCTGACAAGGCATACCGTGACGGTGCGAATATCCTTATCCTCTCAGACAGGGACGTGGACGAGTACAGGGCAGCTATCCCCTCGCTGCTGGCAGTTTCGGCACTTCAGCAGCATCTTGTATCCACCAGAAAGCGCACAGCCGTTGCGATGATACTGGAAACTGCCGAGCCGAGAGAGGTTCACCACTTCGCTGCACTTTTAGGCTACGGCGCTTGTGCAGTCAACCCATATCTTGCTCAGGAAACTATCCGTGACCTTATCGACCGTGGACTTCTGGACAAGGACTTCTATGCTGCCGAGGACGACTATAACAGCGCAGTTCTCCACGGTATCGTGAAGATAGCATCGAAAATGGGTATTTCCACAATTCAGTCCTACCAGGGTTCAAAACTCTTTGAAGCCGCCGGAATTTCTCAGGAGGTCATCGACCGTTATTTCAGCGGAACTGTCAGCCGTATCGGAGGTATCACTCTTGCTGACATAAGCCGCCGCACCGAGAAACTCCACACCGCCGCTTTCGATCCGCTGGGTCTTTCCGTAAGCAGCGGTATCACAAGTTCCGGAAGCCATAAACTCAGAAGCGGCAAGAAAGACCACCTCTATACCCCCGAAACTATCCACCTTCTCCAACAGGCTGCCAGAAACGGCGACTATGGGGTGTTCAAGGAGTACAGTACTGCGGTCAGCCGTGAGGACAGCCGTCTTACCCTCAGAAGTCTCCTGGACTTCAACTTCCCGGAGGACGGCGGTATCTCCATTGACGAGGTGGAGAGTGTGGAGAGTATCTGCCGCCGCTTCAAGACCGGTGCTATGTCCTACGGCTCTATCTCTCAGGAAGCACATGAATGTATGGCAGAGGCTATGAACCGTATCGGCGGAAAGTCCAACTCCGGCGAGGGCGGCGAGTCTCCGGAAAGACTGAATTCCGACCGCTGTTCCGCTATAAAGCAGGTTGCGTCCGGACGTTTCGGCGTTACAAGCGAGTACCTTGTGTCCGCCAAGGAGATACAGATAAAAATGGCTCAGGGCGCTAAACCCGGCGAGGGCGGACATCTTCCCGGCGGAAAGGTTTACCCCTGGATCGCCAAGACCCGTCACTCCACCCCCGGCGTAAGCCTTATTTCGCCCCCGCCTCACCACGATATCTACTCTATCGAGGATCTGGCTCAGCTTATCTATGATCTGAAAAACGCTAACCGTGATGCCCGTATCTCTGTAAAACTGGTTTCAGAAGCAGGCGTGGGAACAGTTGCGGCAGGCGTTGCAAAGGCAGGCGCTCAGGTGGTACTCATTTCAGGCTGCGACGGCGGAACTGGCGCTGCTCCCGGAAGTTCCGTGTATAATGCCGGTCTGCCCTGGGAACTTGGCGTTGCTGAGGCTCACCAGACGCTTATGCTCAATGGTCTGCGCTCCCGTGTGGTTATTGAGACAGACGGAAAGCTTATGACCGGACGAGATGTGCTTGTTGCGGCACTTCTGGGCGCTGAGGAATTCGGCTTCGCAACTGCACCGCTGGTAACAATGGGCTGCGTGATGATGAGAGTGTGCAACCTTGACACCTGCCCTATGGGTATCGCAACCCAGAACCCCGAACTGCGCAAGCGTTTCTCCGGAAAGCCTGAGTACATCATCAACTTCATGCATTTCGTCGCTCAGGAATTGCGTGAATATATGGCAAAACTTGGTATCCGCACCGTTGATGAACTGGTGGGACGCACTGACCTGCTCAGAAAGCCAGACGGCGGTAATATTGACTTTTCCGCTATTCTGTGCGATAATCATAGTGTGGAAAAGAAGTCCTTCGACCCGGCTGATGCCTATGACTTCCGCCTGGAGGAGACTGCTGATATGACCGTACTTATGAAGAAGCTGGGAAGCGCTCTGTCGAAGAAGTCCACCAAGACTATCACCGCACAGGTTCGCAATACCGACCGCTCTTTCGGTACACTTTTCGGCTCGGAGATAACTAAAAAATGGGGCGAGCAGGCGCTTGCTGACGATACGTTCACAGTAAAATGTACAGGCAGCGGCGGACAGAGTTTCGGCGCATTTATCCCGAAGGGTCTGACTCTCGACCTTACCGGCGACAGCAATGACTACTTCGGAAAGGGACTTTCCGGCGGAAAACTGGTACTCCATGCACCGGAGAACGCATCGTTCAAGGCTGAGGATAATATCATCGCCGGAAACGTTGCACTCTACGGCGCTACCAGCGGCAAGGCGTTTATTGCCGGTATAGTAGGTGAGCGATTCTGCGTGCGCAATTCCGGTGCATATGCAGTCTGCGAGGGTACAGGCGACCACGGCTGCGAGTATATGACCGGCGGACGTGCAGTTATCCTGGGACGCACCGGCAAGAACTTCGCCGCAGGTATGTCCGGCGGTATTGCCTATGTTCTGGACGAGGACAGGGATCTGTACATGAAGCTGAACAAGTCCCTTGTGTCACTTGATACAGTTTCCTCAAAGTATGATGCTGAGGAACTCCGTCAGCTTATCCAGGAACATTTTGATGCTACCGGTTCGCCAAAGGCAAAGCGTATACTGGATAATTTCAGCGAATATCTGCCCCAGTTCAAGAAGATAGTTCCCCACGACTACGCTAAGATACAGGCAGCGGTAATGTCCCTTGAAGAAAAGGGAATGACCCGCCAGCAGGCTGAGATAGAAGCATTTTACCTGAATAAGAAGGAGGCATGAGGTATGGGAAAAAGTACAGGATTTCTTGAATATTCCAGGACTGACTGCTCTGCGGCTGAGCCTCTGGAGAGAATAAAGGGTTACGGCGAGTTCCACACTCCTCTCAGCGAGGAGGAGCGCCGTACTCAGGCGGCAAGGTGCATGGACTGCGGAGTACCTTTCTGTCAGAACGGCAAAATGCTCCGGGGAATGATCTCCGGCTGTCCTCTGAATAACCTTATCCCCGAATGGAACGACCTGCTCTACCACGGTCACAAGGAGCAGGCACTCGGCAGGCTTCTGCTTACCAATAACTTCCCGGAGTTCACCTCCCGTGTATGCCCTGCGCTGTGCGAAAAAGCGTGCATCTGCGGCGTGAACGACAGCCCCGTTACGGTCAGGGAGAACGAGAACGCTATCATTGAGTACGGCTTCCAGTCCGGACTTATCAGCCCTCAGATACCGAAGGTTCGCAGCGGCAGAAGGGTTGCAGTCATCGGCTCAGGGCCTTCCGGTCTTGCGGCAGCAGATACCCTTAACAAGCGTGGTCACTCCGTAACCGTTTTCGAGCGCTCAGACCGTCCCGGCGGACTTCTCATGTATGGTATACCAAATATGAAGCTGGATAAGTCGGTAGTTCTGCGCCGTGTGGAGCTTATGAAAGCCGAGGGCGTGCAGTTCGAGACTGGCTGTGACATCGGTCACAATACCTCCGCCGAGGATATCCTTAATAGTTTCGATGCGGTGGTACTTGCCTGCGGTTCGTCGAATCCCCGTGACATAAAAGCGCCGGGACGTGATGCAAGCGGCATACATTTCGCTGTTGACTACCTGAAAGCTACCACGAAAAGCCTGCTTGACTCCGGACTTGCTGACGGTAACTTCATCAGCGCCGAGGGCAGGGACGTGGTAATAATCGGCGGCGGTGATACCGGCAACGACTGCGTTGGTACAGCAGTCCGTCAGGACTGTGCATCGGTGGTTCAGCTTGAAATGATGCCGAAGCTTCCCGACGAGCGTGCTGAGAACAATCCGTTCCCGGAGTACCCAAGAGTATGCAAGACAGATTACGGTCAGGAGGAAGCTATCGCCGTTTTCGGCAGCGACCCACGCCGTTACTGCACCACCCTCAAGGAGTTCATCAAGGACGGCGAAGGCAGACTTTCCGGCATCAGGACTGTTAAACTGAACTTCACCCCAGACCCGGATACCGGCAGACTTGTTCCCCATGAACAGGAGGGCAGCGAGGAAGTGATCCCCTGTCAGCTTTGCCTTATTGCAGCCGGATTCCTGGGAGCGCAGAGTTATGTGGCTGAAAGCTTCGGTGCGGAACTTGACGCAAGGACTAATGTCAAGACCGGAAAGGGCGAATTTTCCACAAATATTGAAAAGGTATTCACAGCCGGTGATATGCACATCGGTCAGTCGCTTGTAGTGCGTGCTATCCGTGAGGGACGTGACGCAGCAAGGGCAGTTGACCAGTTCCTTATGGGCTACACCAACCTGTGAATTTATAAACGCTGCCATAACATATCATACGGAGGATATCATGATATACTCGGAAAATGAGATACTACAGTATATTGACGAAAACGACGTTAAGTTCGTGAAACTTACATTCTGCGACCTCAGCGGACGGCTTAAAAATATATCCGTGCTGTCATCGGAAATGTCAGCAGTTTTTGAGCGTGGAGTGAAGATAGCCGGAAAGAAACTCAGCGGTTTTGGCTGCGCAGGCGGCAGGGATCTTTTCCTGTTCCCTGATCCCCAGACCATGCGTGTACTGCCTTGGCGACCCCAGCACGGCAGAGTTATCCGAATGTTCTGCTACATAAAGTACGCCGACGGCACTCACTTCGAGGGTGACGGCAGGTACTTCCTCAAGACCGCTATGAAAAAGGCAGTCAAGGACGGCTGCTGCTTTAGGTTCGGAACGACCAGTGAGTTCACACTTTTCCGCTGCGATGAAAGCGGCACTGCCACACATATTCCCCACGACCACGCCGGTTACTGCGACATCGCCCCGGAGGACAAGGGCGAGAACTTCCGCCGTGACGTTTGCCTGACACTTGAGCAAATGGGTATCCACCCGGTATCTTCACGCCACGAAAGCGGTCAGGGTCAGCATGAGATAGACTTCAACGCTTCATCTGCCCTCAGTGCGGCGGACACGTTCCTCAGCTTCAAAAGTGCGGTAAAGTCCGTTGCTGACCAGCACGGAGTTCATGCAAGTTTCATGCCGAAGCCTCTCCGTGACGACTGCGGAAACGGTATGCATATTGGTATAAACCTGTTCCATGATAACGACTTATTCGGTGACGGTACTACTGACGCTGATACTGCCGGTGAACTGAAAAGCGCCGCTGCCGGTATTATGAAGTATATTTGTGATATGGCGGTATTCACTAATACCACCGCTAATTCCTACAGCCGTCTGGGAGAATTTTCCGCACCCAGGTATGTGGTATGGTCTGACGAGGAGGCTGACCAGCTTATCAAGCTGAACAATGACTCCACCTGTGATGCACCGATAGTTCTGCGTGCGCCGGACTGCGTATGCAATCCGTACTACGTTTTTGGTCTGATGATATACGCTTCACTGGAGGGCATAAGCGAGAAGCTGACCCTGCCGGAAAAGTACGACCCGTCACGGTCTGACTACAAGGTAATGCCCAGAACTCTTGCGGAAGCTGGCAGCGTGGCTGAACAGTCGGAGTTCCTGAAGCGGTATGTACCACAGGCTGTCCTTGATGAACTTCTTGCAATGCAGTCACAGGAGTGGAAGGAGTACAACTCCGCCTACGACAAGGCTGTTTACGAAGAAAACAAGTACTTCCACACCCTTTAAGGGAGGTGTATCTTGGAGAACGTTCTTATAGTTTCAAGCAGCAGCAAGGCGGCACAGCTTATCTCCGATTTCATGAAGGAATCCTTCGGCTGCAATATCCGTACTGCTGACAGCGCAGGTCAGGCAAGGACGATAATAAGCGGTGACAAGTCCTGGGAAATGGTGATGATAAGCATACCTCTCAGCGACGAATCCGGCATCGACCTTGCGGAGACTGTTGTGAGCGCAACTGCCGCAAGCTGCATGGTCTTTGTCAAGGCGGAGGTGTACGAAAAGGTCTGCCAGCGGCTTGACAAAAGCGATATAATCGTGGTATCACGACCATTCAGCCGCCAGACACTCTACCAGATAGTCCGGGCTGCTGATACCGCACTCCGCCGGACGTGGAGTCTTTACGAGGAGACAGTCCGGCTGGAGAAGAAGATAGACGAGATAAAACTCATCGACAAAGCAAAGTTCACCCTCATGCAGTACAGGAATATGACCGAGGAGGAAGCACATTCCTACCTTGAACAGTACGCCATGAAGCACCGCAAGAAGAAAACCATTGCGGCTTCCGAGATAATCGAGAAGATAGGCGAACAGTATCTATAACTAACAGGTGGTTCAAATATGTTTGATTCAGTTCATGAAGAATGTGGAGTATTCGGTATTTTTGAAAACAAAACGGCTGACGTTGCTTCAAGTACCTGCTTCGGACTTTATGCCCTCCAGCACCGTGGTCAGGAAAGCTGCGGAATAGCGGTCTGCGACGACGGTGTTATCTCACACAAACGAAGTGACGGACTTGTGTCAGAGGTTTTTGACAAGGAGACTGTTCAGCACCTTGGTAAGGGAAATATGGCAGTCGGTCACGTCAGGTATTCCACATTCGGCGGCAAGAACCATAATAATATCCAGCCCCTTGTAATACGTCATATCAAGGGAAATCTTGCGCTTGTCCACAACGGCAACCTTGTGAACGCTGCTGATCTGCGCCGGGATTTTGAGCTTGAAGGCGCAATATTCCACGGCACTTCCGACACAGAAGCGATCGCCTACGCTATCGTCAGGGAGAGGCTTTCAAGCAGTTCCACCGAGGAGGCGGTAGAAAAGGCAATGCCACGGCTGAAAGGTGCGTATTCCTGTATAGTAATGACCGCCACGAAGCTTATAGCTTTCCGTGACCCGGACGGATTCCGACCGCTGAGTATCGGCGTAACGGCTGACGGTGCGTACATTGTGGCATCTGAGACTTGCGCCCTGGAAACCGTTGGAGCGCATTTCCTCCGTGACGTTCAGCCGGGGGAGATAGTGGTCATAAGCAGCGAGGGGATACAGTCCATTACGACACACGTCCGCAAGAGGAGTAATATATGTATATTTGAGTATATTTACTTTGCCCGCCCGGATTCGGTGATAGAAGGAGTATCAGTTCACCACGCCAGGGTCAGGGCAGGGCATATCCTTGCGGAGACTGCACCGGCTGATGCGGATATAGTCATTGGCGTGCCTGACTCCGGACTTGACGCAGCGCTTGGTTACTCACAGCAAAGCGGTATTCCCTACGGTATCGGATTTATCAAGAACAAGTACATCGGCAGAAGCTTTATCCAGCCTCAGCAGCACCAGCGTGAGAATGCGGTAAAAATCAAGCTGAACGCCGTCCGTGAGACTGTAAACGGCAAGCGTGTAGTCATGATAGACGATTCCATTGTCCGTGGAACGACCAGTGAGCGGATAGTCCGTCTGCTTCGTGAAGCCGGTGCAAAGGAAGTTCATGTGCGCATATCCTCGCCGCCGTTCCTCCACGGCTGCTATTTCGGCACAGATATCGACAGCGAGGAGAACCTCATCGCCAGCAAGCTTCATTCACCGGAGGAAATAGCGAAAGCTATCGGCGCAGACAGCCTTGCTTACCTGCCAACTGACAAACTGGGTCAGCTTATCGGGCGTGACTGCGGCTGGTGTCAGGGCTGCTTCACCGGCAGCTACCCCATAGACGTAACCACCGCCAGCAGCAAAAACAAGTTCGACGAAAAGATCCACCGCTGACTTTTGCGGCTGCTTTATTCTGGGGAAAACCTTTTGAAAAAGGGTTCTCCCCCAGACCCCCTTCCTAAAACTTTCGGCTTTTGAAAAAATTCCCCCTGATATGACGTATACTACTTTGCAAAAAACGGCAAGTTTTATGCACGTCATATCAGGGGGAATTTTTTTAGAACTGAGACTCAGGCAGAGAATCTGGAGAAAATCCTTACCCAGAAGAATTACCTCAGAAAAAACAGCCGCAAAAGTCAGAGGTGAATCTTACAGGTCAGGCATATTTCCGGAGTCGGCATGGAACACTTTTTGCTCCAGTTCAGTGCTTTGGCTTGGCGATTCCATATCCGGCATATCCTCACGGGCAGTCTTTTTCAGGCGGTTTATCTCCACCTGGTAAGGGTCGATGATATCGAACTGCCGCATATCCATTTTATGCTCCTCGTTGCGCTCATTGAAGTAGGGGAAACCCACCTGCTGTTCAAGCCAGCGGTACTTCGCATTTGCACGGAGAGTGAGTACGCAGGAAAAACCTGACGCAGCCAGACTAATAACATTGGGGATAAGTGCGAAAAGTACGGAGTTGAACGGTACTCTGCCGAAAATCTTTCCCTCCACCAGAAACGAGCCTACCAGCAGGACTATGCAGTTTATCGCAATAGCAGTCGGTGCGCTCATTGCGGAGAAGTCGTTCTTCTTGTAGCAGCTCATCCAGCCGTGATAGCCGACGAAAGGGTATATCAGCATTTGCATTATCATTACGAAAAGAGCGTCGTAGCTTGCGCTGACCATAATAACGATGCCGAAGAATAGATTCATAAGCGGCATAGCAATATAAAGCCAGGATATTTTATTGTAGATGGTTTCACAGCGCTGGAGCGACTTGAAGTTCTCAGCAAACTCATGGACGAGCGCCTGTTCGTTTTGTTTTATGGTATTGGTTTTCATGACAGCACCGCCTTTCTGTAGATCAATGTATATTGCTTTTAGTTTAGTATATCACATTGATACATATTTTGTCAACAATTATGCGGATCATTCACACGGCATCAGCATTTAATTTCCGTGAAACATTTTCCGCCATACAAGAAAACTGCCGGATGTCGTAGAAATGTGGACGACAAGGAGACTGCTGGAAAATAAGGGGACATAAATTTTCGACCTATGGATTTTAGGAAAACAATGCCGGTAAAAATCGGCAAAAGAGGGGGAAAAAGAGGTTCAGGAAAGGGGTTTCAAAGGGGGAAACCTAAGGGGAAAAAGGGGGAGGAAA